>DATHSU010000401.1:0-4888 GCA_035463895.1 Ignavibacteriaceae bacterium
GTTAGACTATTGCAGTATTTTTTAAGATTATTTATTGCTTCTATCATATAAAATTTTATTTGAGTTTAACTTATTAAATGGTTAAAAACGTCAATTAGTTCCATAATAAAAAAGTAAAGATTCTGAATAGAATATAAAAATTTTATCCTCAAAGGGGAAAGATTAAATATTACTGATTTCTATTCTTATTATATTTGGATATGCGAATACCTGAATCAAAAATTGAAGAAATACGAAATGCCGCAAATGTTGTGGATATAATTTCTGAGTACGTTCCTTTAAGAAAACGAGGTAAAAATTATATAGGTCTTTGCCCTTTTCATAATGAAAAAACACCTTCTTTTACGGTTAGCGACGATAAGCAGATTTTTCATTGTTTCGGATGTCACGCTGGCGGTAATGTATTCAAGTTTATAATGGACTACAAAAAAATATCTTTTGTTGAATCCATTCAGGAATTAGCCGAGCAATTAGGAATTACCCTTGAATATGATGAGGGCACATCTCCTGAAAAACAAAGTGAACAGGAAGAACTGTATGATATAAATACTGAGGCGGCAAGATATTTTTCAAATAATCTTTTAAACGATCCCGAAGGTGAAATTGCAAGGCAGTATTTTCAAAACAGGAACATCAAACCCCAAATATTAAGGGCATTTGGTTTAGGTTATGCACTTAACGGCTGGGAAAATCTTATCAACTATCTGAAGCAAAAAAATATTGATTTTGAAAAAGCTCTTCAGCTTGGATTGATTGGGAGAAACAATGACGGACGGCTGCATGATAAATTGGCAGGTAGAATAATCTTTCCGATTTTTTCTCCAAATGGAAGAGTTGTCGCTTTTGCGGGAAGAATTTTGGGTAAGGACGCTAAAGGTGCAAAGTATATCAATTCACCAGAATCCATCATTTATGTTAAGGGTAGAATTTTATACGGACTTTCTCATGCTAAAGATGAAATCCGCAGACTTAACAAAGCAATATTAGTTGAAGGATACATGGATTTGATCTCCCTGTATCAAAGCGGAATTAAAAATGTGGTTGCAGTTTCCGGAACGGCTTTAACCGATGACCAGGCGCAACTGCTTTCCCGTTATACCAAAAATGTTGTTTTAATCTTTGATGCTGATGCCGCAGGAATAAAGGCTTCTATGCGGAGTATTGAAATTTTATTGAAGAAAGATTTTGATATTAAGATCGCTACCCTTCCCAAAGGAGAAGATCCGGATTCGTATGTCCAAAAATTCGGCAAGGATGAGTTTGAAGAGATAATAAAAAGTGCGGAGAACTTTCTTGAATACCAAACAGAATACTATGAAAACCAGGGAATGTTTAACGACCCAACCACAACCGTTGAATCAATAAGGGATCTTGTAAAGCCTGTTGCATTGATTGAGGATGAGTTAAAGCGAACTGTTCTCATAAAAAACATATCAAAAAAATTTAACTTGCGGGAAAAACTGATTGAGACAGAATTAATTCAGGCAATATCAGTTCTTAAAAAGCAGACACAAACAAAAACAAATCAATTTAGAGAACAGAATATTTTACCAAAAGATATTTTCGTCGATCATAACAAGAAGACAGCGTCGCCGATAGTTTATAATCTTGAGAAGGAAGTTATAAAGGTCTTATTCGATGGGGATAATAAGGTGCTGGAATTACTTGTTCACCATATAAGGTCTGAGGATTTTATTATTGAAATTAACGAAAGAATATTTGAACGAATAAAAGATATTTATGACGAAGGCGGTGATCTCGATCCCGCTAATCTTATTGCAGAGTTTGAAGATGAAGACATACAGGCTTACCTTAGAGAAATAACTATTGCTGATTATTCAATCAGTCCTAATTGGGATGAGTACACCGTAAATAAGATTAAAGAGACAAGCTCAAAAAAGTATGTTACGGATTTGATTATCAAGCTGAAGCAGGTACAGATTGAAGAGCAGATAAAGAATAACAGAAAACTTATTGATGAAGCAGAATCCCCTGAAGCGGAATTGAATTTGCTAAGAATGAATAATGAATTAGAATCAGAAAAACGAAGAATTAAGGAAGAGTTGAGCAAATAGTTTTGACTTAATAACAGGATATATTGTTCAACCATAAGAGGGTTGCTTGAATTAGGTTATCGTACATATTGAGTATAAAAGATCGGAGCTTATTGAATTTCTGGAAGAGTTAAATTCTAAAAGAGCAAAACTTTTTTACCTTTATAGTTTTTTATCTGTTCTGTTTACTTCCGGGAATAAGCAATTAATAAATTCCTACCTGAGTGAGTTCATTGATGATTACTTTGACCTTGTTGCTGAATTTGATCCCTTCTGTATTGATCCCGGATTAACCGAAAATATTATTTCTCAATCCTACGAAGTATTAAATTATCGTAATCCAGAATCTACTAAAGAGAAATACGCCGAATCAATAAATAGTCTTGAACAAAAATTAAATGAATTAAAAAAATATTTAGCAGGCGGGGGAGAAAGCATATCGCAGGGCAGATTCTATTTCCCGTTATTAGAAGAAAATCAAAATACAAAAAACAATTTCAGATTTGGTTTGATTGAATCTGTTTCTGTACAGATAAAAAAAGCAGATGATAAGAACAACTTTAATATTATTCCAAGCGAAAGAGAACTTGAACAGAGACTTAAGCATCAGGTCGAAACGTAATGGAACCTGGCTGTTGCTTACGCTGCAAAACACATCAGGAAATTATCACCCTATCACGATGTGATCATTTCATTCGACAATAAATCAGGCATAGTGGAGGGCAATTCTTCAGGAGCTGCATTAACTCTAACATTTATTAAAGAGCTTCTAAAACATTACAATGCATCAATATTTTTTACTACCACTGCAGACACAGCTTACACGGGAGGACACGATACAGTTGGTATCATTACTTCAGTATCCGAAGAAATTATAAAAGCAAAAACCGAGGTTGTCTTCTTCTCAGGGATTAAAACCTTCGCCATTCCGGCGGTGGATGTGCCGGCTGCACAGGAAAAATTAAGTGAGCTGAGGGAACGATATCCTTACAGAAATCTGAGAATTACCGACATCGAAGACTTTGAAGATCTTATTAACAGAAGAAATCTTGTTGATATAAGAAAGATTAACCCTGTAATACGAGCAGGAAAATTCGCACTAAAATATTCATTAAGTATTGTTCTCATAATTGTGCTGATGGCAGTGATCAGTATATCAGGTTTAATTGATTTTGATGATAACCCGGCAACTTTAGTCTATGAAAACCAGCACTTAAAAGTTTTTAATAAAAACAAAAAATTACTGTGGAGTGAAAAGGTTGGAAATTTTCCGTCATATGTGCTGGATGGAACTTTAGTAAAAAAGCAATATGTTTTGATTACAGATGTAACCGGTGATGGGAAAAATGAAGTAATATTATCAAACAAATTATTTGGGCAAAGAATGCAGGACCCCGAATACAATAATATTGTTTGTTATGATTATGCAAAGAAATTAGTTTGGAAGCACACCTTTGCTGAAATTGTATCCACTAACACGATAACATTTTCATCAGAATACAGAACTAAGTTTATTGATATTTATGAATTAAATAACCAAAGAATTCTTTTTGTCATTGCAAAAAATTATTACTTCCCATCAGCAGTTTTTGGTATTGATGTAGCAACCGGTGAAATTGCAACAGAGGTATTCTGGTATTCAGGGCATCTGGATGAAGGTTTAATATACAAAGATTCTTCAGGTGCTAGTGATAAACTGATAATTGGTGGTGTTAACAACGGTTTTGAAAGTGCTTCACTTGCAGTTTTAGAAATTAGTAAATTAGCCGGGCAGGCACCAGCTCCTTCTAATTATAAACTTATAGATATTAATCCTGCTGATTTGATCGAATATGTTCTTATTCCACCAAGTGATTATTCTTCGTTCAAAAACAGTCGTTATAATACCGTAATACAGGATCATATAAAATTTGAAGATAAGAAGATAAGAGTTGGAATTAATGAAACAGCTGGTTTTGGAGATTCTGTCTCCGTACTCTTTTATTATTTTAATCAGGATTTATCTATCAATTTTATTGAGATGGGAGATTCATTTCAAAACGACAGAGACAAGCTTGTTAAAGAAGGCGAGCTATCCCCACCGATTACATATAAACCAGAATATTTTGAAATTCTCAAAAATAATATCAGGTATTGGGATGGGGAGAGGTTTGTAAATCATTTGGAATACTTTGAAAAGAATAATTAAGTAATCCTTGTTAATGTTAACAGTTGTATGTGATGTAATATTCTTTACTAAAAATTTTTCACTTAAGCTTTACTTTCCTTCAAATTTTTATAACTTACGGCAGTAATTATTCTTGCTATGGAAGTCTTAGCCGTATTACACAAACTTGCTGAGGGCAAATTTCAGCGTTCTAAAGAGATAAATTTTCTCGTTGAGAAAACTTATTCACTGGCTACCGGTTATCTTGGATTAAACCATAAAAAAATTTTTAAGCTTCTTCAAAAAGGTGAATACTGCATTAATGAAATAGCTATTGATGCGATAAGCACCCTATTTGTCCCTGATAAAGAAAGCAATATTACTCCATTAGCCAACTCATTTAAAAAGTGGGATCCTCCAATTGAAACTGAAAGTGATGCACTTTTCTTTTTGAACAGAATTGTTGCCGGAAGAATTGAACAGCATATTTTTTCTTCACTTCGTGAATACGATCCGTTCTTTTCAAAAATATTAGACTCCATTAACTACCTTGTTAAAACAGGCAATTATAAAAAAATATCTTTAGCCGGAAAGTCTTGCATTATTGAAAATGATGGCTGGGATTTAACCGGAAATATTATTGACTGTGAAGACTTTGACAATATTCCGGTTTCTATACTGGCTGATA
>DATHSU010000402.1:0-3238 GCA_035463895.1 Ignavibacteriaceae bacterium
ATCTGTTTGAATCAATTACTGATAGCATCTAAAAACTATTATGAGAGAATTTGATAATCGTGATACTTAAGACAAAATCTTCTGCCATTTTACCCTAGTTCCATTAACTCTTCATCAGACAAAGAAAGCAGGTATTTTACTGCATCGGCTATTGCTTTACTATTTTCGGGCTCAATTGAGATTCCACATTTGGCTTCTGTTGTAATATCATTACCTGCTTTTATGGCCTGAATAATTGGTTTACCTGCCATCATATAATCCATCAGCTTATTTGGACTTATTCCAAAACGGAATACAGGTTGATTCTGCAAACCTATGTAAAGAATATTCAGTTTATCGAGCAGAGCTGGAATAATTGTTTTGGGCAGAGGATCTATAAAATGAACATTATTTAAATTTTGTTGTTTTACTTTTAGTTTTAAATTCTCTTTTTCCTGACCCCTTCCGATTAATAATAAATCCACATTATCATTTTGTAAAATCTGCATGGCATCAATTAAAGGAAAAAGGGCATTTGCAACACCATGATTTCCGGCATAACCAATTATTTTTTTGTTCTGTAACTTTATTTTCGATATCATTTCTATTAACCAATGAGGAATTTCATTTTCAATATTCCAATCTTCAACAACAATTCCATTCGGGACATAAATGAACTTTTCGGGTTTTAAGCCGTGTTCAACCATATAATCCTTTGCTTCAGGCAGCACAGTAACAACCTTATCAGTGTGTTTAAATGCATAATTTTCGGCCATCTGCATTGCCATTACAAAAGGATGCCATTTAGAAAATCCTCCTAATTCTATAATAGAAAGCGGCCAAAGATCACAAACTTCAAATACCAATTTTGAATTACATATTGAGGCAATTTTTTTAGCAGAATATATATCAAAAACGAACGTAGACGAAGCAATAACTATATCGGGATTAAATTCAGCAGCAATTCTTTTTTTTGATGTTGACAACTTACGCAGAAAAACAAAAATGTTTAGAACTCTCTTTAAGGTGTTTCTGCTGTAATCAGGAGTTTTGAAGACTAAATAATCAATACCGTCAACATTCTGTTTTTCGATGTCTTTTACTGATTCAAATTGTTTCGAGCGTAAATGATGGTGGGAGGCTGTAACAATTAATACTTTATGCCCGGCCTTCTTCCAATAATTTGCCAGGTAATACGGCCTGTATTCCATACCCATAGAAGGGGCGCCAGCATATAGGTTTATTATTAGTATTCTCATTTTAATAATTCACTAACAATTAACCGTGAAGCTTGACCATTTCCGTATAATTCAATATTAAAATTAAATGATGTCTTTCTTGCTTTATCATAGTTAATCATAATTGTTTCAGGATCACTTCCACAAATGAAATTAAATCCGTTTTCTACTAATTCTAACCATTCGGTTTCCTCTCGTATAGTTAGACAAGGTTTTTTGAAGAAATACGCTTCTTTTTGGAGGCCGCCACTATCTGTCATCACTATTGAACATCTTTTTAATAAAAAAAGCATCTCTAAATAACCAACCGGATCTCTTAATTTGATATTACTGGAGGATTGATTAAAAAATCCAATCTCATTTATTTTTTTTCTTGTTCGGGGATGTAAGGGTAAAATTATTTGAATCCTTTCAGCCAGAATATGCAAAGCATCAATTAAAGATTTTAGTTTTTCTGGATCATCGGTATTTTCTTGCCTGTGCAATGTGCATAAAATAAAATTCTCACCAATACTAAATGGTGGTTTCTTCTCATACCCGGAAAATATTAGAACTGAATCATACATTACATCCCCGGTATTTAATATAGAACAATTAAATTGCTGAAAACCTTCATTGTGCAAATTTCTTACAGCAGTATCTGTAGGGCAAAATAAATAAGAACTGATTCTATCTGTTAAAATGCGATTTATTTCTTCAGGCATTCTCATGTTAAAAGATCTTAATCCTGCCTCAATATGAGCTATTTTTATATTCATTTTAGCTGCGGCAAGAGCTCCGGCAATCGTTGAATTAGTATCACCATATACAATAACCAGGTCTGGTTTTTCGAGCGATAGTACCTTTTCAATTTCAGTAAGCATTTGGCTAGTCATAGCACCGTGAGAAAGGCTATTAATATTAAGATTATAAGCAGGGGCAGAAATATTCATTTGATCAAAAAAGATATCACTCATATTCTGGTCGAAATGTTGGCCGGTATGAACTAATACTTCAGTTATCTGATTTTTAACTAATTCTCTGCTGACAGGGACTGATTTAATAAATTGAGGTCTTGCTCCAACAATAGTAACTATTTTCATTGATGAGTAAGTTTTTAATCTGATGAATTAAAAATTTTAGCAGGAACACCTGCTGCTTTAAAGTTATCCGGTAAACTGCGAATTACTAAAGATGCTGCTCCAATAACAGTATTTTCACCAACAACCACTCCATTTTTACCGGCAGCAATTGTGGTTCTCATACCAAGGTAAGCACCTCTCTTAATATGAATGTGAGTATGTCGCTGATCAATTCCATGTAAAGAGAAATAACATCCATAAGAAATTACAACGTTATCTTCAATAATTGTGCTTTTAGGTTCAAGATCATCTAGATAACACTTCATTCCTATAAAAACGTTTTTACCAATACTATAACCGATGATTTTTTTATAACAAAAAACTCTTACTCCAGAAAATGGAATATTGGGAATAATCACCACATTAAGATATTTTCTAATTGGTTTCCAGATTATCAACCATGTTGGATATTTAGCATAGTATGGTACCGGTTTCCTTCTCAATTTATAATATAATTCAGCAAGAATCATGGTGACTACCAGAATTAGTTTAATAAAGACTGATATATAGAAATCATTTTTTTAACCGAGTTGTTCCAATCATAAAGTTCCAGAACACGCTCTCTTCCGTTTTTTCCCATCTCAATTCTTAATTCAGGGTTTTCAATCAGTTTGCTAATTGCATCAACTATCATTTCCGGATTTTTTGATTCGACGACAAAACCTGTTTTCCCATCTTCAACCACTTCAGGTAATCCACCCATATTAGATACTACAACTGGTTTTTCACATGCACTGGCCTCTATAATTGCTACACCGAAACTTTCACTGTCATCAATTGATACTGAAACTGAAATATCTAGCATGTTCTGGTATTCATGAACAGAATTTTGATCAATAAACCCTGTAAATAATGTATCGTTTTCAACATTTAATTCTTTGACTAACTGTTTTAAATAAT
>DATHSU010000403.1:0-14887 GCA_035463895.1 Ignavibacteriaceae bacterium
GGCTGCAAAACTTCTTCAGGAGCCGGGAGATACTATTTTCTATGTAATCACAAAGCGCGGTCCGATTCCAATAGAATTAAAACATAATGATATTGATTACGATCATTATATTGATAAGCAAATAAAACCTATTGCTGATTCGGTGCTGTCTTTACTCGGTAAATCTTTTGACAGCATAGTTGAGACAGATCAATTGAGTTTTTTCTAATAATAAACTATTCCTTAAAGTTGAGGTTTAAATGAATAAAAAATTCACAAATAACATATTCCAGATTCTGTTTATCCTATCGTTGTTTTTAATCCAATGCGGGACTGAACAAGATTCTGGTAAAACTAATCTTGATGAAGTCATCTTATCTGATACTGAAAATTTTTTCTACATTGACGTCAAAAACTATCCCACAAAAGATAAGACTCTCCCAATTGGAATATTTGATTCAGGTACCGGCGGATTGACAGTAATGGATGCAATAGTTAACTATGATGGCTTTGATAATATAAGCCAAATTTATAGTGGTGATGGATTGTTAGACTTTGAGAGAGAATTTTTTATTTACCTTGCTGATCAGGCAAATATGCCTTACGGGAATTATCCTTCTCTTGGTAAAGCGGATGTGCTAAAGGAACATATTCTTAAAGATGTTCAATTTATTCTTAGTAATAAATATTATCAATCTGCCGATGATAAAGAGTTTCAGGCTGATAAGCTTCCTGTAAAAGCAATTGTTATTGCATGCAATACTGCCACAGCGTATGGGTTGGATGATATTAATGATTTTTTAACCAAAGCAGATTTGGGTATAAAAGTAATAGGTGTGATTAACGCCGGTGTTAAGGGTGCTTTTGAACATATTTCTTCAGATGAAGATTGCAGTATAGCAGTTATGGCAACAGAAGGAACAGTCCTGTCCAATGGCTATGTGAATGCAATTTCAAGTTATAAGTCAGAAACTGAATACGGAGGAGAAATCCAAACATTTCAACAGGCAGGGGTTGGATTAGCCGGTGCTATAGATGGGGTGATTGACTATATCAGCTCATCAGCAACTTCAATTCGAAAAGAATATAAAGGTCCATCACTCACATCTGATGAAGCAAAGATTGATATAAATATTTTGAACAGGTATAACTTTGATTGGAGCAATAACAAAATTTTATTTTCTGGCGAGAAAGACAATCTTGGAGAAATACAGCTAAACTCAATTGAAAATTATATTTATTATAATGTGGTTTCTCTTCTCGAACAGATCAGAAAAGCCGAAACCGCTAAACCGCTAAAAACCATTATTCTTGGCTGTACACATTATCCTTTTTACAGGGAAATTTTCGCTCGGAAACTGAATGAGTTATATAACTTAAAAGAAAATGGCAAGTATGTTTACAGAAAAGTAATGAATGAAGATATTACACTTATCGATCCTGCAGAGAATACAGCAAAAGAGTTATATGAGTTTCTAAAAGAAAATGATCTGTTCAACAATTCAAGTATTGATAAAAGTGAATTTTATATTTCTGTTCCCAATATTCTGAATGAAAATGTAAAAACAGAGTCAGCCGGAAATTTTACTTATGAATATAAATACGGACGTGATGCTGGAAATATTCAGCAGTATGTTAAACGTGTCCCATTCAATAAATCTAATCTTCATCCTGATGTAATAGAGATGCTGAAAGAAAAAACACCATTAATATATCAATTGATTATTGAGTTCAATCAGAAAAATGAAAAGACAAAATATTTAAGAGAAAATAACCTGGGATTATTATAAAATTATTTGGACAGGAGTTAAACCTTGAAAATAGAATTTATAGGTGGTGCAAGAACTGTAACAGGTTCACAGCATTTACTTCATATTAACGGTAAAAAAATTCTTTTAGAGTGCGGACTCTTCCAGGGAAAAAGAAGTGAAACTTACGACAAGAATAAAAACTTCAAATATAATCCGGAAGAAATAGATGTAATGCTTCTATCACACGCGCACATAGATCACAGCGGAAATATTCCCAATCTTGTGCGGCATGGGTATAAAGGAGATATTTATGCAACTGCCGCAACAGTAGATCTTTGCCAGATAATGTTAAGAGATTCGGCTTATCTGCAGGAGAAAGATATTGAGTTCGTGAACAAGAAACGAAAAAAGAAAGGTGAGCTTCCGGCTGAACCACTTTATGAGATGGAAGATGTTGAGAACGCAATGTCTCAATTCATTGGTGTGCAATACAACAGGCAGATTGATATTTTCCCCGGAGTCAAAGCAACATTCCGGGATGCAGGTCATATACTTGGATCAGCAGGTATTCAATTAGATATTGATGAACCGAATGGAAAAAAAATCCGTTTTGGTTTTTCCGGTGATATCGGACGACCCGATGCCCCGGTTATTCGTAATCCGGATGTACTTCGCGATCTTGATGTATTGATCATGGAATCAACTTATGGTAATCGATTTCATTCTGTAACTGAAGAAGTTGAAGAAGAAATTGCATCGACAATAAGAGAAGTTATTGATAGGCGGGGAAAAATTATCATTCCAGCATTTGCAGTTGGAAGAACGCAGGCGATAGTTTATATGCTGCATAAACTTTTCGATCAAAACAGAATTCCGTCGATGCCCATTTATGTTGATAGTCCCTTAGCATCAAATGCTACGAACGTATTTCGTGCACATCCTGAATGTCTTGACAGAGAAACATACAGAGTCTTTTTAGAAGAAGGGGATGATCCGTTTGGTTTTGAAAGACTAACCTATACCAAAACAGTAAATGATTCAAAAAAACTAAATACTTCAGAAGAACCGATGATTATAATCTCTGCATCGGGAATGGCTGAAGGAGGCAGAATATTGCATCATTTGAGAAATAACATCGAAAATCCAAAAAACCTTATTCTTTTTGTGGGATATGCTGCACAACACACGTTAGCCCGGAAAATAATGGATGGAGAAAATGAGGTAAATATTTTTGGTGAAACTTTTAAGGTGCGTGCCGCAGTCAAAACAATGGATTATTTTTCAGGACACGCAGATCAGAGAGAATTACTGGATTATTTGAAATATAATCCTCCGGAAAAACTGAAAAACCTCTTTTTGGTTCATGGAGATGAAGATCAGGCGAATCCTTTTATGGAAAAATTGTTCTCATCAGGGTATAAAAATGTGCACTATCCAAATTCCGGTGAGATTTTCGACACATAGTTAAAAAGGTATACAAATTTAACTTACTTAGTAACCAGGATAATATTATATTCGCAGGTTTCAGTTCCGGTAAATATTTAATAAACGCGTTATTAAACAAATAAGGAGTGATTCAATTTGAAAATCACCAAGCAATTTACAAACAGGGAAAGTAAGTCCCTGGATCAGTATTTGCAGGAAATAGGCAAAGTCAGTCTCTTAACCCCGGATCAGGAAATTGATCTAGCCATTAAAATAAAGAAGGGCGACAGGCTTGCCCAGGAACAATTGATTAAAGCTAATCTCAGGTTTGTTGTGAGCGTTGCAAAACAGTTCCAGAACCAGGGTTTATCTTTAGGTGACCTCATTAATGAGGGTAATATCGGCTTGATAAAAGCCGCTGAAAGGTTTGATGAAACCAGAGGATTTAAATTCATTTCTTACGCCGTTTGGTGGGTAAGACAATCTATTATGCAGGCTATTGCAGATCAGTCAAGAGTGGTTCGGCTACCATTAAATAGAGTCGGTAACCTGACAAAGATCAGCAAGGCTTACAGGGATCTTGAACAAGAGTACGAAAGAAAACCAACCACCGATGAGTTAGCACAAATGCTTGATATGACTGCAGATGAAGTTGCATATGCCCTTCAGATTGCAGGTCGTCAGGTATCAATGGATGCACCATTAAAGGAAGGTGATGACGGAAAGAATTCCCTGGTGGATATTCTTCCTAACGATGAACAACCACTTCCTGATAATACTCTCATGACAGAATCTCTGAGAAAAGAAGTTTCTAATGTTCTTTCAACTCTTTCTGAAAGGGAAGCTGAAGTGATTAAGCTGTATTTCGGAATTGAAGGCGATCATTCTGCTACTTTGGAAGAAATAGGAGAAAGATTCAATCTTACAAGAGAAAGAGTAAGACAAATAAAAGAGAAAGCTCTAAGAAATCTTCGACAGTCGAAGCGAAGCACAAAACTTAAAGCATATCTTGGATAAATTATTAAAGCCCCGCAAGTCGGGGCATTTTTTGAGTTTACCCCATAAAACATTTCAGGATTTCATCCATTCATTAAATATTTCGGCAAACCTTATCGGGGATTCTTCATTCATGTTAAAATAAAGAGAGGGCTCAATAAGCTCAAGTTCCATCAATGCAAAGTTATCACCCGCAGTTCTTACAAAATCAATCCTGGCGTACAGCGGTAATGGCTTTATTCTAGCAAGTATGGATTCAGCCAAAGTAATTTGCTCCGGCAGGGGTTCAACAGAATTGATAATTCCACCGTGTTCCTCCTGCACACGAAAATCATTTTCTTTAGGAGTTTTCAAAATTGAGTGGCTGTATTTCCCTCCGAAATAAAAAAGTGAATACTCTCCCTCAGTTATTATATTGTTATTAAATTGCTGAACCATAAACTCTCTGTTGTCAAAAATTTCTTTAAGCTCTGAAAAAAACAAATGTATCTCGCTTCTTTTAATTCGGAAAGTATTATCTGCATTACCGCTTATATTGGGTTTAATAATTATTTCTTCAGAGTTAAGCTTACTAAAGTAATTCTCTGTCTTTTCAGGTCTAAAATATTTTTCCCAGATTGTTTCAACGATTTTAATGCCTTTGTTTTCAAGATCGCGGAGATAATTCTTATTCATATTCCATTTGAGGATGGATAAACTGTTTTCAAGACGAGCAGAGGATTCATCAATCCTATATAATACCTTCAGAAATTTATCGGGGTCAGATTGATAGTCCCACGTTGATCGCACTATTACAGCATCAAAGTTATTCCAGTTTATATTATCTTTTTTCCAGGGAATCTTTTCAACAGACCAGCTCAAATTATTTAATGGTTTGATAAGAAGATCATCATAGCATTCAAATCCAGTTAGATCTTCCATTGTTAGAAAGGCAGCTTTTTTCATGTTAACAGAGCGGGATAATCAAGGATATAATCTTTTCATATAGCGGACGGACTCAGCAACAAGTTTTTTCAATACTTTTATATCAATATCATCTAAACTTTTTATATATAAACAGGATACACTTGTTTTATGTTTGCCGAGTTTTTTCATTAATGCTTCGTAATTCTTGAATCCGGACAGAATGTAAATTGTGAGGTTTTGTTTTCTTGGTGAAAAACCGGTTAAGAAAAAGTCGCCTTCACGCCCGCTGGCATATTTATAATGATAATTTCCAAATCCCACGATACTCTTACCCCACATTTTAGGTTCCTCTTTTGTAACATCTTTCATCAGTTTTACAAGGGTCAAACAGTCCTTGCGGATATTGTTATCCCTAACACTACTAATAAATTTCTCAACACTTGCTATTGTTTGCTTTGTTTTGTTTTCAGCCATATTATTTTATGCTTTTAAGATATTGTGTTATTTAAAAAGGTCCAACACCTTCACGCTCTCTGTCTTCATAAGAACAATTACCATGTTCAACGTGTCCTTTATATTGCTCCTCGAGCGTTTTATTATAATGAGTTTCCAAAGAATGACAGATTTCCGGACGCTTCAGCCATTCTCCTTGGTTATTAATGCAGAAAGATATGTCGATAGGTATTTCCTTTTTTTGATAGCAGCCGAATAACTTAACTTCATCAGCAGAGATTTTATTTTCATCAAGATATTCAATCAATCCACAAATAGTGTCTGAAAAGTAATGGTGAGCAAGCTCTTCATCTTTTTCAATTATCGAGACTTTTGCTATGTAAGTATATGGAATACTCTTATCATACTTGGATATTGGGCCTAGAAATTTCCTGATAGTATTCATTTCATTCTTAAAAATTATTGTTATTAAAACTTATATAAATCTAATTTAACCGTCAACCTTATATCAGCAATAGATACCTTAAGAGAAGTTTAGAAGTTCTAAGGCTATTTATCTGGTTAATATAAATGAATCGAAGTCATACTGATTTACTCTTAAACCAATATGACTTCAATAATGAATTTTTTATCAATTTTAATTAAAAAAGCTTGTTGTAGTATAAAGAAAGCCGGAATGTCCTGCCCGGGTCAAATACTTTAGTCCCTGCAGAAAAAGGATTTCTTGAGTATGATAGAAATCTGGAATAATTATGATTCGGAAGATTTTCAGCTTCAATATTAAGAACCAGATCAGAAAATTTATAGCGGACACCCAGGCTTATGGTATTCCAGGCAGAAGATGGAAATTCATTTAACTGATTATCAATTCTTTTTTGAGAATTTTCATAACGGTGAATTATTGAAAAACTGAAATTGGAAAATTCCGGCAGATCAATTTTTGAAGTAACGACGAGCGGTGTTATTTCAGCTAAGGCGCCCGGATTAATTAAGTTCTCACCATAAAGATATGATAAATTTGTCTCAAAAAATTTATAATTTAACATCAAATTTACACCCATAATTGCAGCATTAATATTGTCATAAGTCATTACTCCTTTTGCAGCAATGTTTTTCTTTACAATATTAACATAATTATAAATATAATTTGCAAAACCCTCTATTCTCACAAAACTATAATCAAATATGGAGCGTAAGCCAGTTCTGACTGGCTGTTCTAGTGTTGGATTACCAAACCAGCTCGGATTAGTCATCGGTCTTTCTACTGCAATAAAAAGTTGTTCTGCCTCGGGCACTTCTGACACAGCTTCAGCTGATACAGAAAAAGTGATATCGTTTGTTAACTCTCCTGAATAAAACAGATTTATTCCACCGTTGAAGAATATTCTGTTATCTTCAGAAGAACTATAAAGAGTTTTGTAAACATCTAACCTTGCAATATCTCCTATAGAATAATATTGAAGACCGCCTTTTACGAATGCTGTTAGAAAAGCAACATTAAATCTATGAGCCCCGGTTGCCGAAATCAAATTTATTTGGGGCATAAGATGGTTTGATAAGCGTAGGTTCATTGCAGGGTTTTCAATTATATTATCGGCATCCCATCTGCGGTAAATTACTTCATAAAAGCTTCCGGTTAGTCCAACTGTTAGATTTTTTGTGTCTGTCATCATAAGCATATTAGACTTCCGTAAAGTATTGTCCATAAGATGGTCGGTATAGTTGAGATACAATTTATTTCCATCCAATTCAAAGAAAGCACTGTACACTCTGCTGTAAATCTCATCCATCATAAGAAACGGAAAAGATATATCTTCACTAATTGTATATGAAACTCCCATTTTATAGTCTTTACCCTCATGACGCAAACCAATACTTCCATAGTTATACTTAAAATTGTCTTTATAATTATATAAGTCGGTAAATCTTTTGCCATCGCCATTTTCGTATGGAAATCCTATGGAATATCTTACCGACAGATTGGTTTTATATCCTTCAATAATAGCAGCAGCATCATAATCTTTTTGAGCTCCGGCAGATCCGTTAATTGAAGTTTTAAGTTGTATTTGTTCATCAATTTCTGAACGATGGTATTCAACTTTTCCATATAAGCCAGAGTTTATTAAACTGCCGGACTTTGAAAGATCTACAGACTGCATTTCAAGCGGATTCAATCGAATGGCCGGAGCATCCATCCTGTTTGGACAAGCATTGTGATATTGCTCTCCATCGATTAGTACTTTAATATCGCTACGCTTAAATCCCTCTACATAAAGATCCTGAGTAAAGTTTGATCCTCTTCTAACCAGATTATAACCATTCTTATCAAACAGTGAGCTGCTATAATCAGTGCCGAAAGAATTTTTGTCAATAATAGAAATGTTTTTCCTTGCAACTATCTCAACCGGTGCTAACTGGTAGGAGTTAAGTGTGTCCTGAGCAAATATATTTGCTATCCATAGCAACGGAAGAATTAAACACAAAACAAAAAGTTTTTGCATTTGTTTTAGTACTCCTTTTTTTTTTGATAATTTAATTATTAAGTAAGGAGTAATAACCTTGGCGGGGGAGTATCAGGTAAGCTCTCTTTTTTTATTGGACGGACAATTTTAGAGTTGTTATAAATTATTTTTTGATCAAACAGGTTAATGTCAGAATAATTTTTATTTGAAACGTGGAGACTCAGAATAAAAGATAGCAACGAAAGATTTTCTGTCCCTTTTTCATCATTTTCATTATCTGATTTTTCAAGATTCTCCTTCAGCTGACAGGTACCGCCGCACATATTTTCTGCTTTATCCTTTTCAACACATAAATTCTGAATGATGTATGTTAAATTTATTTTGTGTCCTGCCAGATATACTAGTACAGCATTCCCTGAGAACATATAGAGAATAATTAAAAAAAGTGTTAGTAATTTTTTGAACATTTATAAATCAGATAATATTGTCTGATTAAAAGATATATTAATTTTATATCTAAGTCAAGTATTAATCAAATTGTATTGTATTTGAATAGATAAGAATTAAGATTTCAAAGCTGAGCTTACAAAGATGATCTCAGGGTAAGAATTTAACTTTTCCTTTTTAGAGAATAAGAACATATAGAGAGCATAAACAGAAACTAAACTGATTGCAAAAAGTGAGGAGTAAAATTCTTTGTTTTCTTCAAATATTTCATACCCGGTAAATATACCAGCCAACAATAATATGAGCGGAATACCGTAAAGGAAAAATGAAGCAGAAAGAATTTTACTGCCCTTGATAACAACACGGACTTTGTCTCCCGGATGCACACCATAAGGATCGCGGACTGTTAAACTGCGTCCATCTGAATTACCCGGTTTGCAATAAATTTTTGCTGTGCATTCTTGGCAGCTTTCAGAATCGTGAATGCTTATAACGGCTATACCGTCTTTAGCTTCTTTAACTATTCCTTCTTCGTAAAGTTCTTCAGTGTACATTTCTCATTCTAATGTAGGGGAAGGGCTTGCCCTACCCTAGTTTGTATTATAAAAGGACAAGGCAAGCCTTGTCACTACAAATTAATTTACTTTTACTTCTATGTTCTCTTGTTTCAATAGTTCTGCAGCCTTCTCGGGATGCACTAATCTGATTGCACCTGTTTTACATTTGTCAATTGGGATTTTGCTGATATCAAGTTTGTCATAATTAATTTCCGGTAAGAAATCTCTCATCTCAATTCCGCCATCAGATTTGCGTGCACAAATACCACATCCGAAGCAGGCAACATTACAAACTTCCTTTGCACGTTTTGGATCGTCATGATTCTTACAGAATACAAATAATTCTCTGTCATCAGGATGAATTTCAATTATTCCCCGTGGACAAGCTTCAACACACTGTCCGCATCCTGTACAAAGTTCTTCAACAACTACGGGTAAACCATTTTCATTCATAAATATGGCACCGAACTGACAGGCATCAACACATTCGCCACCGCCGAGGCATCCGTATAAACACATCTTCTGTCCGCCTGCAACAATTGTCTGTACAGAACAGCCTTGCGGTCCATGATATTCTGCATTATCTTTCATCACAGCTTCTGCATTTCCGCCATTGCATAAAATTCTGGCGACAAGCTTAATGCTGTCACTGCTTTCCATTCCCATTATACGTGCGATATCGTCTACGACATCCTGTCCGCCAACCGGGCAACCGTTTATCTTTACTTTTCCATCTACAACATTTGTTGCAAAGTCGTAGCAGCCTGCTAATCCGCAAGCACCGCAGTTAGCATTGGGTAATACTTCATTTATCTCTGCGATTTTAGGATTCTCAACAACTCTGAGTTTTTTATCTGCAACTGCAAGCGCACCTGCAAATATAAATCCCAGTCCACCCATGGTGGCAATTGCTATAATTATTGTTATATCCATAATAGTTTTCCTTTTCCTTCAAAAGTAATACTGAATTTATTTCAGCATCTTCTTAAAATTTAATAAGATCCAGAAACAAGTTCGGAATGAAAGAATGCTCAATTAATTAAGAACTTTTCAAATCCTGATGAATAAAATATCTTACCTTTGTCATCTATTATCATTGCTTCAGTATCGTAAAGACTTTCAATTAATTCAAGTCCTTTTGTTTTTCCCATTACAAAAACTGCCGTAGCAAGTCCATCTGTAAAAGCGTTGTTTTTATGAATCACCGTTACACTTTGAATCCCTCTTGCCGGATATCCGGATTTCGGATCAAGTATGTGATGATAACGAACACCATCTTTTTCGAAATAATTTTCGTAATCACCGCTTGTGGCAATTGAAATATCATTAAGCTTAATCTTCTTAACGATTTTTTTTAAATCACGTGGATGCTGCGCACCCGCTATCCAATTAATTCCAATTGATTTTATTTCACCACCCGCATTTACAAAAGCTTCCGTTATTCCCGACTGAATCAAAACTTCGATGGCTTTATCAACAGCATAACCTTTTGCAATTGCGCCGAAGTTTAATCTACCATTTTCTTTGCGATGAACTTTTTTCTCTTCAAGCAGTTGGATGTTTTTCCATCCGCTTTGATTCGAGGCTGATTTAATTTTGTCGTCATCAGGTACAGCAGGATTTTTTGTATCAAATCCCCATACCTGAATTAGTGATTCAATTGCGGCATCAAAACGGCCCGATGATAATCTGTACAATGAATCACAAAGTATCATCATTCTGTAAATTTCATCATTAACATCGATTATCGAGTCACTGCTATGATTAAACTGCCAAACCGGACTATCTTCATTGTAAGTAGTAAACAAATCATCAATCCTTTTAATCTCAGCAAATGCTTTTGTGATTGCATCATCAGCTTTCTTTTCATCGGTATTACGGATCTGAATTTCCACAACTGTTCCCAGCAGGATTTGTGTCCGCTTTACAGTTTTAACTTCATCACCAGTGTATCGTGCAATGAAAAATCCAATAATAAAAAGAACAAGAACCCCACCCCAAAAGGAGGGGGATTTTTTTAACAAACTATTTACCATCAAACTATTTTTATCAGAACTTTGTTCGGTGCACATGCAATTATATTTCCGGAAGCACTGGCAACCGAGTGTTTACAAATTCCATGTATGCATGTTGAAGTATGCACCTGTGCAATTCCATTTTCAATTTTTAATCCGGTTTTACCCTGCGGACCGTCAATTAAAATATTCTTATGATTTCTATCTAATGAAATTCTATCAACCAAACCTTTCTCATTCTCAATCACAATCTCCTTTTTGTTGGAGAAAATTGAAGAGAGTAAATCTATTTCTTTGTATTCTGCAGTAAAGAAAAATTCTGCTTTTCTGCTTTTCAGTTCTGATCTTAAACTTGTTAATGAATAATTTAGATCATTAAGAGAATAAACAGAATTATTATCGTCGTTTATAATGATATCAGAATCAACTTGTTTATCAAGCCTTTTCAGTCTGTAAATAATACTGCCGCTGTTTGAAAAGGAGTTGTTTCTGTTTTTTATATCAAATCTGTTTATCACTTCACCGATTTTTGAATCAGCAATAACAACTGGATTTGAATTACTTTTAACTTTGTTTTTAAAAGCTTCAACTAACTGACTGATTACCTGTTCATCAGCAGGAATGAATCCGTGGACAGCATAGTAAACAGATTTTTTTGTGCCAATCAGTTTTCCGGTTGTGAATCCTGCTCCAACTGCTACAGTTGATAGTCCGGCAATCTTTAAGAAATTTCTTCTTGATATCATTTTATTTTATCCTCAATAACTATTAAACTTTTTATTTTTCATGCTGAATTTATTTCAGCATCTTTCAAAATAACAGAGATCCCGAAACATGTTCGGAATGACTACTTTTAACTCAAATCATTCCTGCAAAACCCATAAATGCGAGAGCTAAAATTCCTGCAACGATCATTGTGATTGGTGCACCTTGAAATGGTTTAGGAACGTCTGCTAAATCTAATTCCTCTCTTATTCCGGCCATAATTGTTAAAGCTAATGTGAAGCCTGCACCTGCGCCAACACCGAATATAACATTTTCAACAAAACTATATTCCCGCATCGAACCAAACAATGCTAAACCAAGAATAGCGCAATTGGTTGTTATAAGAGGAAGAAAAATTCCGAGTGCGCGATATAAAGGCTGACTGACTTTCTTTATAAACATTTCAACAAACTGAACAAGTGATGCAATTACCAGGATGAATGACGGTATCTGCAGAAATGCTAGGTCGTAAGGTATTAGGATCAAATTGTAAAGCAGCCAGCTTACAATAGCAGTAATAACCATTACAAACGTTGTTGCCATTCCCATTGATATTGCAGAACTGAGTTTGTTTGAAACTCCAACAAACGGACAAATACCAAGGAAGTATGCAAGTACAAAATTGTTAACAATCGCTGCTGATATAAAAATTATAAACAGTTCCATCATTTCACCTCAAGCTCTTCAATTAGTTCTTCTCTGCCGACACGTTTGTAGTGAGCTATAATTGATTCGTGTTCCATTCTCTTTTTCCTGTCGGTGTACATATTGACTACACCAAGCATCAAACCAAGTGTTAAGAATGCACCTGCGGGCAGAATCATGATTAACCATGGTTCAAACTGATCGGGCAAAACCTGCAACCCGAAAAATTCCCGGGAACCAAGTATTTCTCTTATTCCGCCAAGAATAACAAGTGCAATAGTAAACCCGGCACCCATACCAAGTGCATCGACGATAGCGCGACCAGGCTTATTCTTTGATGCAAAAGCTTCCTGTCTTCCAAGTATCATACAGTTAACAACAATAAGCGGAATGAAAGGTCCGAGCGCCTTACTTAAATCCGGAAACTTAGCTTTCATTACTAAATCAACTATTGTAACAAACGTTGCTATAATAACAATGAACGACGCTATTCTAACTTGCGGAGGAATTGTCTTTCTGATTGTTGAAACTATCAGACTTGCCATAAACATAACAAAGGTTGCTGCAAGTCCCATTGCAAATCCGTTTATTGCAGATACGGTAACTGCAAGTACGGGACATAATCCTAATAGTTGTTTGAGAACAGGATTGCTGTCCCAAACACCTTTAATAAATTCCTGTTGAAGTGTTACTTGTTTTTTCATTGCAAACCTCCGTCATCACGAAGCTTTTTTAATCTGGAAATTCCATTGTTCAAAATTTCTACTACAGCTTTTGCTGAAATTGTTGCTCCGGTAATAGTTTGAATTTCGTTCGGCTTAGATGGCTCAACACCTTTTACCCATGCAACATTAGGATTGGTCTCAAGCTGTAAGAACTGATTTGTAAAAGGTTCTTCAACTATTTTAGTTCCAAGTCCGGGAGTTTCGATCTGATCGAGAATTTCAATAGCAATTATTTTTTCAAGGTCATCTGACAAACCGGCAATCATTCTTATCTTTCCGGAAAAACCGTTGCCTTCATAAACGAGTGCAAAACCTAAATCGGAGTTCTGTTCATCCATCACTTTATATACTTCAAACCCGGCATTCTGCACCGGTTCATAATTTTTACCTTCAGGCTGAACGCGGAAAATTGCTGCCTCCGTTGCAGCCTTCTGATTTGCTGCGATAAGAGGATTTGCCCACTCACTTACCATTGCAAGGAGTCCGCCTGCAAGAATACCAATTGAAGTTAAAACTAAAAGCATTTGTGCTACTTTGTTCATTTCTTTTTCTCCTCCTTAACTGCACCAAAAGTGCGAGGAGTTGTGTAACGATTAATCATTGGAACAAATCCGTTCATAAATAAAATTGCATACATAACACCTTCAGGCAAACCGCCAAAGACCCGGATGATTAACAATACCAGTGCGATGCCGAGTCCGAAAATCCACATTCCCTTATTTGTAATTGGTGATGTTACCCAATCTGTTGCCATGAACATTGCACCGAATAAAAAGCTTCCGGCAAAAATGTGAAAGACGGGAGATGGATAAGCCGGATTTATAAGCCAGAAAATTCCGCCAAAGACAATCATTCCAACAACCATTGAAAGAGGTATTCTCCAGTTAACGATTCCAACTGCGATCAGAAAAATTCCACCAACTAAAACAGCAATTGCAGATGTTTCACCAAGTGAACCGCCGATATTTCCAACTACCATCGCTGTCTGATCTGAAATAAGATGATCAAATTTTAACGCAGCAAGGGGAGTGGCACTGGTAATACCATCAACAGCAAAACTTGGTTTTGTCCAGGTTGTTATCTGAACCGGAAAAGCAGCTTGAAGAAATGCTCTTCCTACTAAAGCAGGATTAAAAATGTTATAACCTAATCCGCCAAAAATCTGTTTACCTAATCCGATTGCAACGACAGATCCTATTGCAGTTGCGGATAAAGAAAAATTTGGAGGAAGAGTTAATGCCAGAAGCAATCCGGTTAGTGCAGCACTTCCATCAAACCAGGTAACTTGTTTTTTTCTTATTGCCTGAATAGCGGCTTCTGTTCCCACGGCAAAGACAACTGCGGTAACCATTATCAACGCCTGGTAAATCCCGAAGAACACTAATGCAGCGGCAATTGTTGGTGCAAGTGCAATGTTAACAAACCACATCACTTTTTGTGTTGACCACTTTGAATGCAGATGCGGTGAAGTGGTTAAATCAAAGTAAACTTTTTGTTTTGGTTCTGCTATTATTTCTGTTGTCATCTAATACTCTTAATATCTTCCGCAAATTGTTAAATTGCTGCATTGCTTAATTGCTTAATTGCTCAGTCTACAATGCAACAGTTAATCAATTAAGCAATTTATTTTACAGCTCTTTCACGCTGCATTTCTAAAACTTTTTGTTTCCCTAATCTTATCCACTGAACTAATGGAATGTTAGCCGGACAAGTATAAGCACAGGTTCCGCATTCCATACAGACGGTTACATCTGCATCTTC
>DATHSU010000404.1:0-3272 GCA_035463895.1 Ignavibacteriaceae bacterium
AAGGGAATATCTGGATAGGAACAAAAGACGTCAAAGTAAATATATTCAATCCGATTTCTTAAAAAATTAATCAAATCACTCCACAGCCAAAATTAAAAGACTGGAATAGCATTACTGCTCTTTTTGAGGATAATAATGGTAACATATGGATTGGAACAAGAAGCACTGGTGTATACGAATATAATCCGGAATCGAAAGAATTTACCCATTGGCCTTTTGATTCATTGAATGTAAATGGCTTATCACATTTTAGTGTCAGGTCTATTGTCCAGGATCAACAAGACAATATCATTGTTGCGACTTATAAAGGATTAAATAAAATAGATCCCAATTCCCCCGAAAGAGAAATAAAAAAATATTATCACGAAACAAAAAACTTTAATAGTTTAAGCAGCAGTCAGATTTATAACCTAACCATATCTGGATTATATCCCGAAATTATATGGATTGGTACACCAACCGGACTAAACAAATTCAATTCCAATAAAGATTCGATCACAAGAATTAAAATACCTAATAAAGAAAAATTACAATTCGGTGAGGGCGCCAGTACTGTTATTGAAGAAATGATTGATGGTCACGAAATTATCTGGACTGATACTTATTCCGGACTTCTAAGAATAAATCTGACGACAGGTTCCTATCATCGATTCACCGAAAACCAAAATGAACCTGGCAGTCTTATCAACAATCAAATTAATAAAATAATCAAAGATCTTTCGGGTGTTATCTGGATTGCAACAGAAAACGGAGTAAGCT
Source organism: Ignavibacteriaceae bacterium (assembly GCA_035463895.1). Lineage (GTDB taxonomy): Bacteria > Bacteroidota > Ignavibacteria > Ignavibacteriales > Ignavibacteriaceae > JAGXRK01. The sequence continues at coordinate 760 of DATHSU010000404.1, forward strand.
TTTACTCGCCCAAAAGCACAAGGTTTAATTCTCCATTTAATGAAAAGACTCAGAAATTATTAAATTCTTCAAAATTAAAGAACAATCTAAGAGCTGTAGTTCAGGATAAAAATAAAAATGTTTGGCTCGGTTTTTCTGATGGATTAGTCTTAATAGCTAATTCAGCGAAAGGTAATTTACCTAAGAGTAATCCTCAACTTGATAAATTAAATATTTGGTCTTTATCGGCAGATTCTGAAAATTCATTATGGATAGGAACATACGGACAGGGATTAAAGCAATATAATTTAATCACCGGTACACAAAAAGACCTTCAATTAATTTACAAAAGAACAAATGAAAGGACTGTTCCGTTTATAAAATCATTGTATACAGATTCACAAAATAATTTATGGATAGGTTATTGGGGATCAGGTCTTGGATTTTATAATCCTTCAAATGGAACTTCAAAAGTTTGGCGTTCAGAGCTCGGCAAGCTTTCCTCACTAAATTTTCAGGATGTCTGGTCAATTACAGAGGACCGTTTTGGAAGGGTATGGCTTGGGACTCCCGGTGGTGGTTTAAATTTAGTTAAAGATATTGATAAAGATATCTTCGAGTACTGGGTTCATTCAAAGGATGACTCTAATTCAATAAGCAGCAATAGTACTTTTACAGTTTATGTTGCCAAATATCATCCGGCGCTACCTGATAGCAATCTTACAATTCTATGGGTTGGTACAAATAACGGATTGAATAGATTTTTAATCAATAACAGTAGAATGGATTCATATGACTTCTCGGTTGATATAAAGTACTATACAAAAACCGATGGACTGCCGGATAATAATGTTAACAGCATTCTTGAGGATGAAAATGGAAATTTGTGGATTGGAACCAGCACCGGAATTTCTTTCTTTGATATAAATGAAGAATCCTTTATTAATTTCAGCCGAAAAGATGGACTAGATGGAATAACTATGAATCCGGATGCTGCATTAAAACTTGAAGATGGGCTAATGATTTTTGGAAGTACTGATGGTCTAAACATCGTAAATCCTGTTGAAGTAAATATTTCAAGATACAAACCAAATATTGTATTTACCGGTTTTCAGATATTTAATAAGTCAATAGAGCCTGGAAAAAATTCACCTCTGAAAAAAAGTTTAATCTACACCGAAGAAATAGTGCTTTCACACGACCAGGATGTATTCTCATTTGAATTTGCAGCACTTGATTTTAATTCACCTCAATCGATCAAATATGCTTATAAGATGGAGGGTTTTGATATTGACTGGATAGAAAGTGAAAGCAGACGCTTTGCAACTTATACAAATCTTGATCCCGGAACCTACATCTTCAAAGTAAAATCAACCAATTCTGATGGCGTATGGAACAGTGAAGTTGCATCGATCAGTTTAATAATCACACCACCATGGTGGGCAACACTTTGGGCTTATGGTTTATACTTTGTATTAATTATACTTGGTTTGTTAGCAATTAGAAGATTTGAAATTAATCGTACAAAACTCAGGAATGAATTGAAGCTTCGGGAATTTGAGGCAAAACAAAAATCACAGTTAGAAGAGGTGAAGTCGCGGTTCTTTGCAAATCTATCACACGAATTCAGAACTCCGCTTACTCTAATCAAAGGTCTGGTTGAATTATTAAAGAATAAAATAACCGGCGTATCAGAGCAGGAACAAATCGATATAATTGAACGCAACAGCGACAAACTTAAAGAACTGATCGATCAGCTTCTTGAATTATCGCAACTTGAAAATGCATCGGTTCCTCTTCATTTAAAGGAAGAGAATTTAACAGACATTCTAAAAGGATTAGTTTACTCTTTTGATTCCTTAGCTAAGCAAAAAAATATTTCATTGAAGTTTCAAAATAATTCTGATATAAAATCTTTTTTGATAGACAGAGATAAACTTGAAAAAATTATTAACAATTTGCTTTCTAACGCGATAAAGTTTACCCCTGAGGGAGGAACTGTTACTGTTTCTGTAAATGATATTAAATCAGATGGACATGATTGTTTAGAGATTAAAGTATCAGATAACGGAATCGGCATCCCCGAACACAAACTAAAAAATATTTTCGATAGGTTTTACCAGGTGGATGATTCTTCACAAAGAAATTACGGTGGTTCAGGAATTGGACTGGCTCTTGTAAAAGAGTTAGTTGATCTGCATAAATGGGAAATCACTGTCTGCAGCAGCGAGGGCAAAGGAGCATCATTCACTTTAAAAATTCCGTTAGATGATCACTACGGTAATAAATCCGAAAAGAAATTTACAACATTAGCTGATAATAAAGTTGATGAGAATTACTTGCTTTCATCGGATGCCGCCAAAAATAATTTTGATTTATTGGAAAAGATTAACACTGAAAAAACCGATTCCGCTGAAGCAAAACAAACAATACTTATAGTAGAAGACTCTGAAGATTTAAGAAAATATTTATCAAGTCTGCTTAACAATGATTATATAATTTATGAAGCTTCACATGGTGAAGAAGGTGTTATA
>DATHSU010000405.1:0-4421 GCA_035463895.1 Ignavibacteriaceae bacterium
TCCACAGAAGAAGCGGCGATCTGGGTGAATCCAATCTGATTGCCCTGATATAGTATTCTGCAGCAAGAATAATATTACTGCTGACAAAATTTCCTCTTTCATACAACCGTCCCAGAATTGAAAATGCTTCCGGGCTGCCGGATTCAGCAAGTTCTTTGATAAATAAAATTTGCAGGCTGTCGTTTATTTCGTCCAGTTCCGAATCAAGTGTCAATGATAATGTATCCAGTATATTATCAACACCACAGTTAGCAATATCCTTAATCAGCATTTGATCGGTAATATCCTTTACAGTATCGCTCATAGCATCAAAATCCAAAAACACAAGACCTAAGGTTGATTCAATAGAACCTTCAGTCGGAATATCTGTATAATCAAATCTGCTTTCCAGTGAATCAGTGAAAAAAACATTCAAAGTATCAACGTGTTCACTCAGTGCATTAACAACTTCCTTAGCCGGTTCAAAACCATTATCCTGAGCCTGCTTTGTCCACAAATATGCCCGATTGAGATCTTTAGGAACAATAAGGTTATCAGTGTGCAGAATACCGATTATGTATTGTGCCTGTGCCATTCCGCTCCGGGCAGCCTTATGGAAATTTTTATATGCTTCAAACGGATTCCACTCAACACCCCAGCCATTTATCAGCAAGACACCGTAATTATACACTGCTGAAATCATTCCCTGGCTTGCAGCATTTCTTACCCAATAAACTGCCTGAACTGTATCGGCAGACATACCTTCACCAAGCAGCAGACGCATTCCCAGTTCATGCTGTGCTCTCGGATCACCTGCATTTGCTTCCTGGATTAACTTGAACTGCTGAAGAAGCTGATATGAAAGATCCGGCTGATAAAAGAATGGTGAGTTACGGAACTGCTTGTTATTCTTGAACGCAAGACTTTTGGTTGTATCCTGTGCAAAAGAGGGAATAGTAATTAATATTGCGAGAAAAATAGTTTTATAAATCACGTATAGAAAATAAATTTTTGTAAAATGTGTAGAATAAATACGCAAATGAAAATTTAACATCAAGGTAGAACTCTTAGTTTGATACAATTATTTTCTGGAACTATTTGCGAAATCTTTTAGCATTCAAATTGTAAATCAGCCCGCCTTCCTCTATATTTGAAAGCAAAAAAAAATACATGGCTGCAAGGAAAAAATTTAAGCTTATCTTCGTTACAGGTGGTGTCGTTTCCTCATTGGGAAAGGGAATAACTGCCTCTTCACTCGGATTTCTTCTTAAACAACGCGGTTACAGAGTAACTATCCAGAAATTTGACCCTTATATAAATGTTGATCCCGGAACAATGAGCCCGTTTCAGCATGGCGAGGTTTATGTTACTGAGGATGGTGCAGAAACAGATCTTGATTTAGGGCATTATGAAAGATTTTTGGATGTGAATATGACCCGCGCGAACAATACAACAACCGGTCAGGTTTACAATGAAGTTATTACAAGAGAGAGGCGCGGTGATTTTCTCGGTGCAACTGTTCAGGTAATTCCTCACATTACCGATGAAATAAAAAGAAGAATATTAAAACTTGGTGAACTTGGCGAATATGATGTTATTATCACGGAGATCGGCGGAACTGTTGGCGACATAGAAAGTCTTCCGTTTATTGAAGCAATGAGACAAACTATGCTACAAGTAGGCCGGAAAAATGCGATGGTAATTCACGTTACTCTTGTTCCATATATTGCTTCGGCTGACGAAGTGAAAACCAAACCAACTCAACATAGTGTAAAAAATCTTTTAGAACTTGGAATTCAGCCCGATGTTTTAATCTGCAGATCAGAGAAAAAGATCGGACGTGAAATCAGAAATAAAATAGCTTTGTTCTGTAATGTCGATCATAAAGCAGTTATTTCCGCATACGATTGTATTTCGATTTATGAAGTTCCGCTTGTTCTATCCAAAGAGAAACTGGATCACATTGTTCTTAATCGTCTTCATCTTAATGAAAGAAAAATAAATCTTGACGAGTGGGAAAATTTTGTATCGAATGTAAAAAATCCCGGTAAAACTGTAGAAATAGCTTTATGCGGAAAATATGTTGAGCATTCGGACGCGTATAAAAGTATAATGGAAGCATTTGTTCATGCCGGATCAGAAAATAACTGCAAGGTTAAAGTAAGATCAATAAGTTCTGAAATGGTTGACAATGAAACTCCTGAAAAACATTTTAGTGGAGTATCCGGAATACTTGTTCCTGGCGGGTTTGGCGAACGAGGAATTGAAGGAATGATAAACGCAGTCAGATACGCACGTGAAAATAATATACCCTTTTTTGGAATTTGCCTTGGTCTCCAATGTGCAGTTATTGAATTTGCGCGAAACGTCTGCGGTATTAAAAATGCCCACAGTTCAGAATTCAAGAAAAATAAATTTAGTGTAATTGATCTTATGCCTGATCAGAAACATGTTAAAGATATGGGAGCAACAATGCGTTTAGGTGCTTATCCCTGCGTAGTGAAAGAAGGTACTAAAACTTTTGAGGCTTACAAAAGCCATAACATTTCTGAAAGACATCGCCACCGGTACGAAGTTAATAATAAATTCAGAAGTCAGCTTGCTGAAAAAGGATTAGTATTCAGCGGCTTATCACCTGACAGGGAATTGGTTGAAATTATTGAATACCCTGACCATAACTGGTTCGTGGCCTGTCAGTTTCATCCTGAACTTAAATCACGGGCGACTAATGCTCATCCTTTATTTAGAAGTTTTGTTAAAGCTTCATTAACATATTCAGAATTAAGTAGAAATGATTAATGATTATTTGTTACTTAATGTATTAATGTAATCAGTATGAAAATTCTCTTATTAGCTCTTTTAATCTTTATTAATTTTTCATTCTCTCAACAAATATCAGAGAGAAGCATTCAAAAAGGTTTAGACGCCCTTTATAACTTTGAATGGGAAAAAAGTGATAATATATTTAACAAAATTATTGACGATTATCCTGACGAACCTGTCGGTTATCATTATGCCTCTATTAAACCACTGTGGTTATACCTGGGTTCGTTCAACAAAGCATATTTAGATACTTTCTTTATCACTTCAGATAAGGCTCTAAGCCTGGCAAAAAAAATAGAAAAAGAGGATTCTCTCTTCGCAAATTTAGCTTTCCTGCTGAGTTCTATTTATTCCAATAGATCAATAGCTAATGCTCGTGACGAGAACTATTTATATGCAGTATGGGAAAGCGATCGCATGAAGTACTATGCTGATGAAGCACTTTTGCTTAATGAAAAGCTTTATGATGCTCATATTGGTCCGGGCTTATATAATCTTGCTGTTTCTCAAATTCCATCATCACTTCAATGGGCTATTAAAATTGTTGGAATTGCAGGAGATAGAGAAACTGGAGTTGAGCACCTGGAAACGGTAATTAAAAATGGCAAACTTTCCCGCGTTGATGCAAAATTTTATTTATCTCAAATTTATTCCAGAATAATAATTGATAACTCTTATGCTGAAAAACTATTACGGGATTTAACAAATAAATATCCCCGTAATCTTCTGTTCAGAATGTCGCTTGCATGGGTAGAACTTGAAGAGGGAAATATTCTTTCTGCTGAAAAAAAGTTTCGATCAATAATTAATATTGAGCAGCCTGAATTTCCAATACTAAAATCACTATCCAATTTCCAGTTAGGAAATATAAATTTCTTCAAAGGTGAACTTGATACAGCTATTTTCTATTATGAAAAATATCTGGAAACAAAACTGCGAAATGACTACGAAGGTATAACAAATTTGAATGCTGGAATTGCTTTAGAGTTATCTGGTTTAAGAGATAGTGCTTTAGTATTTTATGAGCAAACCGCTGCAGGCAACCTCGACCTTGATGAAGATTCATTCGCAAAACGAAAAGGTCAAATACTTTTAGAGGATTCTTTATCATTCGAACAAAAGAGATTAATTTTCTTAACAAATCTTTATAAAGCTGGAAAATATAAATCCTTAATTGATTCATTGAAATTATTTTTATCGGATTCGCTGAATAATGATTTGAAAGCTGAAGCAAATCTGCTATTAACCAAGTCTTATTTAAAACAAAAAAAATATACCAAAGTAATTGAACATTCAGCCAAAACACTTGATATTGAAATTAAAAATGAAAATTGGATACATCCGTACGCATTGTATTACGGTGCGTTAGCATCCTATCACTTAAAGAATTTTACTGATTCACAATTGTTCTTAAACCTAATTTCTGATTACTCAGATTACGATTTCTCTTTTAAGCTGGAAGGTTTGAAATATGCGCTCCAGCAAAAGCTGGATAAACTGAAATTGACTCATAGTAAATAGTCTTATTAGTTTGATTATTGTTTGTTGAATAACTAATTTTCGCCTCAAATTAAGGTAAATTCAATTGAAAATTGCCGTTTTTGTATCAGGTAGAGGTT
>DATHSU010000406.1:0-2815 GCA_035463895.1 Ignavibacteriaceae bacterium
AAAAAACTGCTTATGATTATATCTTAAACAAGTATAGAGAAATGAATAAAAAAAAATGGTTGAGTACTTTGAGAAATTTAGTTTTAATGATCAAAATAAAATACCAATAGAATATTTGAAGAAGAGAGATGCTGCTATGCACGAGCTCGGTATCGGAACAATGAGAAATATGAAGAATGTAGCAACTGATCTCTTTCTGCCATCATTATGCTTTAGTGAATATTCGCTGACAGATAAATATCATATATGGGCTGGAAAGTCAAAATTCGGTATCAGTCAAAACTGGGAGAGAATAATACGTACAAACCTTATAGAAACTAAGAATGATTTTAAAATACCGGTTTACTTTTTTCACGGACTATATGACTATACCTGCTCATACGAATTGACTAAAAAATATTTCGATAAAATTAAAGCGCCAATAAAAGGTTTTTATACATTTGATCAATCAGCTCATACCCCTTTGTTCGAAGAGCCTGAAAAAACGAATAGAATCTTAATAAATGATATTAAGTATTTAAGAACAGATTTGGCAGACAGGTAATTGAATTAAAAGTTGAAGAAGCATTATTATTTAACAAAATGGACGCACAAGTAAAGTTTTATTTTATATTTAACTCTTTTTGATATTCTTCAACAAAAGAATTGAAAAACTTATGGAGATCAGGACAATAGTTGGCATAATAAAAATAACCGGTATCACATTTTGTCCTGCCCCTGCCATAAAAAGAATTTTCGAAACCAATGCTGTCATCAGTAAAGAAAGAAAAATCATATAAATCGGTGTGAACAAAAATCCAAACCTGTTCTTTTTTATTGCAAGTATTCCCACCACAAAAGCCATTGGTAAAAGCAAACCAAGATCAAAACCCTGAACAATTAATGTTGTGTAGTGCTGAAGTTCTTTCGGATAAAGTGTCCCCTCAAATATTGGTGGCAGCACAACACCCAGCCATAGAAGTCCGACAAGCGAAGCATTTATGATAAGAAAAGTTCCCGCATTTCTTGCAAGCTTTTCTGAAGTGAACTTGCTTTTTATTTCATTCAGATCAAACTCTAAAATTGCAAGTATAAAAGCAAAGAACGTTGTTCCCAGTAAAAAAGCATAAACAAGGAACATTTGATTATACATTCCCATAGTTAGGTAAAAAAGATATGTAACAAGAAAATATCCAAGTGTTCCCGCTAGCAGAAATAATCCGCGCAATGAGTTTTTTCTTGAAAGGGAAAGAGAAATTAAAAGTAAAGGTACGCCAATAAAAAGAGTGACATAATCCTGTGCAATTCCCTGAATCGCTACATCGGAGGACATATGCTGATAAAGACCTTTGCCGTAGATAGTAATTTGTTCGCCGCGCACGGATTCAATTTCATAATTGCCGGCTCCTTCTTTGGAAAGAATTCCGTATGATGCTGCAATTATTGATGCAAGTGCAATTAATAGAACTAAAAGTTTGATTTGTTTTATATTTTTCATGACATTTTCCGGAACTTGAAAATCTTATTAACAAACTTAGTGCTTGATGAAAGAAATTGAAATAATTTTTTATACCACCAATCGATTTCCTGCTTTTCTTGATTTGTTAGCTAAGGAATTTGGTATTTCAGGATTCTTCTTTGTCCCGGCTTTTGCAATTTTACTAACGACCTTATATCCACCATAATGAAGGACTTCACCGACCGCATTCAAAGCTCCTCGGCTTTCTGCCGCAATAAAATTGAAGGGCCAGGGTGTTGTGCACGATGTAACTATAACTGCTTTCTTTCCTTTTTGTCTCTTTATTGGGAACCCATTTGAACCCTCTCCCATAAATACCGGGACATTTCTGTCAAATAGTACTTTTAACGGTGAACTCATATTTCCCCAATGAACCGGAGTGCCAATAACGAGAGCATCTGCATTTTTAATTTTTTCTCCGACTGTATGAGCATCATCTTTTTTCATTATGCATTCTTCTGTTGACCGGCACTTCATACAGCCAATACAGTGATTCATCTTTAGGTCATATACATTGATCCATTCAACATCTGATTTTTCATTCATTCCTTCAACAACATTTTGAAGTAAGGAAGAAACCGTTCCTTTACGCTTTGGACTACCATTTAGAACTAATACTTTCATTTTTTTCCCTTTAGTAATTATTATAAATAACTATAATTTAATGAACGACGTTCATTAATTTGTTAAAATTTTTTAATAAGCTCTTTCCAAAAACTTTAATGCACAGCTCACTAAAGCCCCAATTGAATCTGCCGGAATCATTTTCATCCGATCTCTTACAAACAAAGATGAAATTCCATGCACAAAAGACCAGAGTGAAAATGCGGCAACTTCAACATCTGTTTTTTTGAAATATCCGGCATCTTTTGCCTGACTTATATTCAGTTTTAATAAGTCGTAGGTCCTTGTTCCGGAAACCCATTCATCCTGCTGATTAATGAACTTTCCGGGAGTGCGGGAAATGAACATGAGATCGTAATAATAGGGCTGATCTAATGCAAACTGTATATAAGCCAATCCATGCTCGGTTAAACGGCTGAGTGGATCTTTTATATTCTGTACGGTAAGCTGTCTTTTATAAAATTCATCAAAGCCCATTTTGTGAAGTTCAAAGAAGATTTCTTCCTTTTCACTGAAATACAGATATATAGTTCCAACGCTGTATTCAATCTCATCGGCAATACTTCGCATCGTTATATTCTCAAAACCCTTATCCGAGAATAACCTTAAAGCTGCCGAGAGTATTGCTTCTCTCATTTCAGTTTTTTGCCTGGCTTTTCTTTCCTTTGTGCCCATAAAATCTCACTTTCTAAA
>DATHSU010000407.1:0-2271 GCA_035463895.1 Ignavibacteriaceae bacterium
TTGTAGATGAGGGATTCATTTATAGTTTTGGCTTTTTCGGTCATGCCTGGGGAGATGAATGGAATTCTAATATCTGGTATACGGTTAAAGATATGACCTCATTTGAAAAATTCTGGGCTGAATATGTAAGCAGAATTGGCAAAAGGCATCCGGGGGCGTGGGCAGCAACAACAAAATATTTCCAGGCACATAAGGATAATATTTATGTTATCAGAAATCAGTATCCGCTTCCTCAGCAATAATAAGAGTAAGATTCACAGAGATGTCATCTTTATGAAAGATGACATCTTTTAATACTTAAAAAGGGTGAAATGCTATTCTAAAATATTTTGTTGAAAGTCAATGAATGCTGTTTATAAAATCTAATCAGGTTCCGCGGAAAACTTTCCCTGCATTATCTGAAAATGCTCTTTTAAGATATTTTTCCTTTGCCGCACTTTATGTTGCACAGGGAATTCCCGAAGGATTGTTGTGGTATGCGATACCAGCCTGGCTTGCAATGAATGGTATTAGTCCCGGAGAAATTGGAAGTTATGTTGCCGTAATAGGTTTGCCCTGGAGTTTAAAAATAATCAATGCACCTATTATGGATAGGTTTACATATCTGGCAATGGGCAGAAGAAGACCGTGGGTTCTATTCGGTCAATTGGGATTAATTTTAAGTTTTTTATCAATGTCCTTAATAATAGATCCTATCAATAACATACCGGCATTGATGATATTAGGTTTTTTGGTAAGCTTTTTCGGAGTTTCACAGGATATTGCTGTTGATGGAATGGCAATTGACATTTTACCTGTAGATCAGCAGGCAAGAGCAAATGGTTTAATGTGGGGATCAAAAACATTGGGAATTTCTGCTTCTGTTGCAACTGGTAGCTGGATAATGAGTCAGTATGGATATTTTTACGCAATAGTATCATTCTCATTAATCATTTCATTAATTATTTTGATACCGCTGTTTCTAAGAGAAAGACCGGGAGAAAAATTATTGCCCTGGACAAAAGGAGGGGCATCAGAGACAGCCGAGAAAATCCAACTACACAGCTGGAAAAGTATCTTTAAAAGTCTTATTAAAGTCTTTTTTTTACCTATCAGTTTTATGATGGGCATTGCCGTATTCAGTTTTTCAATAGGGAGAGGATTAATTGATACTGTATTGCCAGTCTTCACAGTTCAGGAACTCGGTTGGGCTGATACTCAATATTCACAGGTCTTTGCAACAGCAAACCTGATTTCAGGTATTCTTGGAATGATCATTGGAGGTTTCTTAATTGATTATTTTGGTAAAGCAAAAATGATATCGATATATGTAAGTCTTTTAATCATTCTGGTTAGTGTAATGACATTCCTGAAAACCCTATGGCAGAATGAAATTTTTATAATAGGATTTATAATAGGTTTTTACATTTTAAGTACTTTCACAATAATTGCGATTTTTGCATCAGCAATGCAGCTTTGCTGGAAAAGAGTTTCTGCAACTCAATTCACACTTTACATGGCAATTTCAAATCTGGGAATGGCTGCAGGTGCAGCTTTAATAGGTCCATTAAAGCACGTGCTAAATTGGGAATATGTAATTCTTTCCTATATCGTTTTTGCATCTGTAATGTTAGTACTTATTAGATTCATCAATTTTGGTAAACATCAAACGCGAGTGGATAATTTAGAACTTAATTACCTTAAAAATTGAATTAAATCGAAAAACCATTTTTACTTTCAATAAGGGGGGTCATCTTTTTAGTCTACAAGTAGTTTTTACTTAATTTTAATTTTTTATCATTCTTTAATAAGGAGAAGAATATGTTCAAAGGATGGAAAATATTTATTTTATTTTTAATTAGTTGCATAAATATGCTGCCTCAGGGTTTCAATCTTCCATCTAAGGGAGTCCAGGTTTTTAATTTGAAAGATGAGGCTGGCAGAAATCAAGCAACATTTTTAAGTGAAGCCCGTTATGAAAATATTTCAGGTTTATCAAATAATGTATGGGGTCAAGTTGCATTTGATGCTAAAGATTTAAAGACAACGTTACAAGTAGAGGGTTCAATATCTGTATCTTCTCTAAAAACAGGCATTGAAAAAAGAGATGAGCATTTGCAAAGTGTGTCGTGGCTTAATGCTGAAAAGCATCCAACCATTACATTCCGGATAAAAGAAGTTCATAATGTAAATCTGATTGAAGATAATGAAGTTAAAATTTCATTGTCAGGAGAATTTAAACTCCGTGGCAGAACCAAAGAAATTTATACCACTGCAACTATGAAATATTTA
>DATHSU010000408.1:0-4980 GCA_035463895.1 Ignavibacteriaceae bacterium
CAGAGAAGGTTTACCTACCACAAATCTTACTAATGGAATTCAGACTAAAGATGGTTTTATCTTGATTTCCAGCGTTGAAGGAACATACAGGTTTAATGGATATGAATTTGAAGAAGTGGGCGTTGATATTGGATTACCCACAATGCAGAATATGTATTACGATTCCACAAAAAATATAATATACTTCGCTTCACCTGCAAAATTTATAACATTCGATGGAAGGGAATTTAAAGTATTCACTGAGAAAGAAGGATACAAAATAAACGGATTAGAAGGTCAATTAATAACTTTTGTTAGAGCTGATAGCAAAGGCAGGATATGGATCGGCTCAGTAACACAATTTGTTGATAAAAATAATAATGGTGGTCTTACAAAATTTGAAAGCGGAAAATTTACAGTTTACGATTCTAAAAATTTCCCTCTTGATAATGCAACAAACTTCATTGAAACTCCTTATGGTGATCTCATATTTAGTTCAGCCGGTCGTAATACTCAAACACGCGAAGGTTCCTATGTAGCTTTATTTAAAAATGGAGTGTTCAAAAGAATTGATGAATCAGTTGGTATAAATTTACAGAACGCAAGTATTTACCCGGAGGAAAATGTAACTGCAATCGATAAAGATGGTAATACCTGGCTGCCTTGTTCTGGTGTTATAAGTCTTTCTGAGGAATCCAAAAATTATTCCGGAGTTTTGATGTATGACGGTAATAAATTTTATCAATTCACAGAATTCAAGAATCTACTTAAAAGTGATCAATTTCCAATTCAAGTATTCTATAGTTCAAAAATGAATAAGCTGTTTATGACAACATTAACCAGAGGTGGCGAAATTTTTGACGGGAATAATAAATGTGTTCTTGAATTTGAAAATGGTAAATGGAAGGTTTCGAATATTTTAAAGGAAATTAATTCAATCAGAGATCTGAAAACAGATAGAATTATTAATGACTTTAATTACCAAACTGTGTTTTTTCAGAAATCAAACAAATACTTTCCGGAGCGTCTTGTATTTCAAGTTACATCCCAAAATCAAAGTTCAAAATATCCTAATCAACTATTTTCATTTATTGATAATAAATGGAAAAAATTTGATTCATTTGAATCAGGCGGAGCAATAGTATTAAGCGATGGTGTTGCAATGAGAACTTCAAAAGGCATTGGAATTTATTATCCTAACTATTCAAAAATGCTTACCTCAAAAGATGGCTTGCTGATTACACAATCGGGAATTGTAACACCTTATACAGATTATAGTGGGCTGGTCTGGTTTTCATATTCATATACTGATTTACCGGCTTACGCTTTAACTACCAATGTGGGTATTAATGTTTGGGATGGAAAAAAATTAAGAACAATTACAGAAGAGGACGGGCTTGCAAGTAACATTACATTCGAAATATTTCAGGATAGTAAAAAAAGAGTTTGGATTACCACTTCAAATGGTTTAACAATGGTTCGTGAAATTAAAAACAGCGAGGGTGAACAAATATTTAAAATTAGTTCTGTCCCAAATCAGGATGGAAAACCTTTTAATACTTCAAAAGTACTGGAAACAAAGAGTGGTGATATTTATGCATGGCAAAATTATGTAAGACCTGCGTCAAATAATCTTATAGAAGCCGATTACTTCCTGGGACGATTAGAAGGAGAGAAGTTTATTAAAATAAATTCACCTTTTAGTAATGATGATAATAGTAAAAAATATCAGCTTTTTGATTTTAAGGAAGATAATGAAGGAAGGCTATGGTTCTTCGGTTTATTTTCTGATAATATTAAGGATATTACATCTGTTCAGTCAAAAATAATGTTGTACGATGGGAAATCGTGGACAAAGCCGCCGGCAACCTGGAATGTGCCTTCCGAACAATTGCATTATGTGGGAAAATTAAAAAACGGGATGTACTTTTTAACGGTTGGAGGCTTTTATGTTTTTGACGGAAACAACTTTGTAAATCTTAGCGATAGTGTAAATGCTAATGCTGATTTCAGAATTTTAAAAGGTGCAAGTGTTGCCGGAACTCAAACAGAAATACAGGCAGGCAATAATTTATATATAAGGCTAAGAAATAGGGGACTGGTAATATTTGACGGCACAAATTTAAATTTTTATACAAAGAAGAATGGACTACTATCCACTAATCTCTCAAATCCTGTCATCGATGAAATTAGAGATGCAGTGTATTTTTCATCTCCTTCCGGTGCGATAAAAATAAGCGGTAATAAATTTCAAACATTCTATCACGATGAGAGCGTTGCTACAGGCGGACCTTACATTTCCACTATGGATGGGTTTGGAAATATGATTCAATATTATAACGGAGTTGGTTTATACATTAATAAGAGTGTAGAAAAAAGTTATCCGTTAAAAATTTCCTCTGTATCGGTGCAGGGAAAATTTCACTATTATCATTTTCCTGAAGAATTACCCTATTCTGAAAATTCATTTATTTTCAATTACGCTGCGTTGAATTTCAAAGATCCAAAGCAAACTACTTATGAACATTTTCTTGAAGGGTTCGACAAAGTCTGGTCAAAGGCAAACAATCTGACTTTTGCTGAATATCAAAACTTATCATCGGGCAATTATACTTTCAGAGTTCGGGGTACTACTTCAAATGGAGTAAAAACAACCGAAGAATTTTATTCATTTAGAATTAATCCGCCCTGGTGGCTTACGTGGTGGGCGTATGGAATTTATATTATCGGTTTTATTGGAATGATGGGGGGCATAAGGAAGTATGAATTAGAGAGAAGAAAAGAAAACGAAAATAAAAAATTCCTGCAGCTTGAGAATGATAGAAAAACAAAAGAACTTGATGAAGCAAGGCAACTTCAGCTTTCTATGCTGCCAAAATCACTCCCAAGCATTCCGCATCTTGATATTGCGGTATTTATGAAAACAGCAACAGAAGTTGGCGGTGATTATTATGATTTTCATGTTCATATGGATGGAACATTAACGGTTATTCTTGGTGATGCGACCGGACACGGAATGATGTCCGGAATGATGGTTTCTATTATGAAATCACTTTTTATGTCCGACAGAACAAACAAAGAACTTAAACCATTCTTTGAAAATGCAAATGAAGCGATAAAGGATATGCAGCTTGGCAGATTAATGATGGCGCTTACCTGTGTACAGATCAGTAATAATAAAATTATAACAACAAATGCCGGTATGCCTCCGCTTTTTATTTACAGAAAAAATTCTCAAACAATAGAAGAGGTTGTAATAAATAATATGCCATTAGGTTCTATGAAAGGTATTGTTTATGATATTAAAGAAATAAAAATAGAAAGGGGAGACACTTTATTATTGATGAGTGACGGATTTGCAGAACTGAGGAATGAAAACAATGAAGTCTTCGGCTATAAGAGAGCAAGAAACAGTTTTGAAGAATCTGCAAAGAAAGAACCGGAAGAAATAATAACACATTTACGAGCAGAAGCTAGAATCTGGACAAATGATAAAGAACCTGACGATGATGTGACATTTGTGGTGATAAAAGTAAAATAAAAATGTATTCATAATAAAAATCAGAAAATGAAAAATTTAAATTTTCTTATCCAGACACTATTATTTTCAATATTTATTTTAAGTAGTAGCTTAGCTCAGGAGAGGTACAAATCTGAAGCTAATGCTGATCTAGTTAAATATACTATAAAAGACGGTTTACCAATAACCAACATTGCCAGTGTTTCGCAAACAGCAGATGGATACGTTTGGATATCCGGTTTAGAAGGAACTGTCCGTTTTAACGGATACGAATTTCAGGAACCTGGTAAAGAATTCGGACTGCCGGATATGCAATTTAATTATTATGACTCCACATCAAATACGATTTATTTTGCTTCGACTGATAAATTCATAATTCTGAATGATAATAAATTTCAATCATTCACAAAGGAGGATGGTTACCAAACATCCGGACTACCTGGCAGATTGGTATCTTTCATAAAGAAGGATAGCAAAGATAGAATCTGGATTGGTACAACAGCCTTATTCCTTGATTCTAAAAATAACGGAAGTCTAACACTTTTTGAAAATGGGAAATTTACTTTATTTGATTCCACAACATTCCCTTTACATAACTGTACTGATATGTTTGAAACACCTTATGGGGATTTAATTTTTCTTTCTGATGGTAAAAACACTGCAACTCAAACTGAGGCTTACATCGCACTTTATAAGAATGATAAATTCGAAAGAATTGACGAATCAAAGGGCGTAAAATATTATGGTACTAAATATCTTTATGAGAAAGTTTTACCGGTTACTGATGATAAAGGTAATACCTGGATTCCGTTTATTGGCAGCGGTTATTGGTCTGAACTAACAAGCGGTACCTCTGGGGTTTTAATGTACGATGGTAAAGATTTTCATACATACCCGGGACTCGAAAAATATCTCGTTGGAAATAACAGGGTAACATCTGTTTTATATTTAGAAAAGGATAATAGCGTATATGCAACAATAGCTGATATTAATGGAACTGTTTATTCAAAAAATTCCAGTATTCTTTTCAAACTTGTAAATAATAAATGGAAAAAAATTGATTTATATAGAGACACCGGTCCTATAACAGATTTATCAACAAAAGATAAAAATCCGGATTATAAATTTTCTTATGCCAAACTCATTCCCGGCAACAATATATTTCCTGATTTACTTGCAGTGGGCGTTCTTGAAGAATCAATTTCTGCCGAACACAATGACCAATATTTTTATTTTGACGGCAAGTGGAAAAAGTATGATGGTTTCAGAGGTTTTCCAAAATCGACAATAAATGATGCAGCGGTTATTCAAAATCCGCTTGGATTTAGTTTTTACTTTCCAAATAAATCTATTTTTCTAAAAGAGAGTGATGGTTTAAGCGGAATCAAAACTCCATATCCACAGATGTATTCCGATAAAAATGGAATTGTATGGATTTATTTTTCTAATATAAACCTTCCTCCGGACATTAGTCTTGGTAA
>DATHSU010000409.1:0-21700 GCA_035463895.1 Ignavibacteriaceae bacterium
TAACAGCCGGTTTGCCGCCGGCTTCTTTTACTAGCAAAGCAATTTGACCTCGATGATATGTCGAGTGATTAATTATGTGAGTAATAATATCCTTTATTGAGTTTTCAAACTTATCACCCTTTGTATTGCTGTAATGAATTATTTTATTTAAACCTTCATCACTTGTGTGTTCAAGAAAATTTATCCAGCGTTCAGTAATCAGGTCAGATTTTTCACTGCATTCATTATTTGAATACACCTCCCACGGAGTGATATCATGATTTTTATCAATTGTTCGGTTAAACCATATTTCCTGAGCTGCAATTATGTGCGAGATAAGAGACCTGATTCTGTTGGAAGGTTCCGGAAGCAATTTAATAGATTCAATTGTTTCCTTTGTAGCCCGGTTATTGTAATTAAACAAATGGATGTAATGATGTTTGAACAGCATAGTTGACTCCTGATATACTTTATGAAATGTGCCTCTGAATACTCCGGATTCAAAGGCACAGATAAAAAATAATTATTCCTGCCAATCCGGAATTCTGCCCGGTGTCCAGGGAGATTTGAGTTTATCCATCTCTCCTTCAAGTTTTTTTATATCGAAATTGATAAGATTCTGTAAATCGCGCAACACCGTCTTAAAATCTTCCAAAGCAATCTGATAATTATTTAAATAACTTGTAGTAGGGTCTGATGTCGTTCGCCACATACCGCCTGATACTTCGCTTAATCTTGCTGATATTTTCGGCTTTACCGGCTCATTACGCCTGCTGATTGTTTCATCGTCAACAAGTAAAGTGTATATCTCTTTATTTTTTTGGAGGATTCTGTTGGCAAGTTCTGTTAATTCGTGCGGAGCATTTTCTGTTCTTAATAATGCTGCTTTTAAAATTTCAATTTTTGATTGAATGTCATTCACAGTTTCAACCGCACCATTTACCGCACGGCTTAACTCAGATACTTTTTTCTGGAATGCCACTAATTCACTTCTATCCTTAGCTGGCAAAGTGGTATTTTCAAGAACTTTTGCGTTAAACTCTACAGGACCTGCAACCTGTGTTAAGGAGCCGTCTATAAATACCGACATTGTAACCATATACTTACCCGGCATAACAGGAAATCCGCTTGCATCATCATCAGATGATTTCTTTACAGGTCTTGTTGAAGGATAACGCAAATCCCATGTTATTCTGTTAATACCAGATTTAATGTCCGACTTCAATCTTCTGACAATATTTCCATCCTCATCCTTTATCTCAAAGAGAAGATATGGTTTTTCTTCAAGATCCTCTTTTCTTAACTGATCCCACGACGGATAATAAACCGGTTCACCTTTATCGATTAGTTTTTTTTCTTCATCTTGCCGTAATTTTTTTCTGGTTTTCGGTGCTTCTTTAATGTAGTAAGTAAACGTTGCACCGAATTCGGGATTATCTGCTTTATAAAATGATGAACCAAGTGAACTGAATGTCGCACTTCTTTTGTGAAACATCAAAGCATCTTTAACTGGAAACAGTTTATAATTTTCCGTCTCAAGTGTTGTCTCATTTATATCTCGTAGTGGTGCATAATTATCCAGTATGTAAAATCCTCTGCCGAATGTAGCAAGAGCCAGATCATTTTCTCTTCGCTGAATATCAAGATCTCTTACAGCCTGAGTGGGTAAATCTCCTTTAAGCTGAATCCAGTTTTTGCCACCATTGATGGTAAAGAAAACGCCGTACTCAGTTCCAATAAAAAGAAGATCAGATTTTATATGATCCTGTGAAATTGCATGAATTACCTGCGGCTCTTTTAAATCACCAGTAATGAATCTCCAGCTTTTACCTCTATCATTGCTCACAAGAATGTATGGTTTGAAGTCTGCCCGCTTATGATTATTGAAAGCAGCATAAACCGTGTTAGCATCGTGCAGTGAAGCAAATAAACAGCTTACATAAGTCATATCAGGAACTCCGGGAAATGATTCCACTTTTCTCCATGTTTCCCCGCCGTTTTCAGTAACCTGAATAAGACCATCGTCTGTACCAACGTAAATAAGACCTTCTGCCAGAGGAGACTCGGAAAGAGAAACTATATTTCCGTAAAATGATGTTGATGCATTTTTAGACACCGCATCAACACTCCATACTTTATCCATTACAGGAAGTTTGTTCCGGTCAACCAGTCTTGTTAGATCATCACTGATAACCTGCCATGTATTTCCTCTGTCATCACTACGGAATACTTTATTTGCTGCAGCATATAACCTGTTTGCGTGCGGACTTAAAATTAAAGGAGTATCCCAATTCCATCTGTATGGTTCTTCATCTTTTCTTTCCTGCGGCTTAATGCTCATGCGTTCACCGCTTTGCATATCATACCTTGTTAATCCGCCGTATTGCCACTGACAATAAATAATGTTTGGGTTTTCAGGATCGGTTAAAGCTTCATATCCATCACCGCCGACAAGAGGAATAAAATCGGCATTAACTATTCCTTCATTATTAATTGTTTGCGAAGGAACGATCATACTGTTGTTATCCTGAGTTCCACCCATCACGCGGTAGAATGGTTCATAGTTATCAACACTAACTCTGTAAAATTGTGTGATTGGAAGATTATCTTTGAAGTGAAAGGTTTCACCTGAATCAAAAGTTTCATAAATGCCGCCGTCACCGCCGATTAAATAGTGGTCAGTATTTGCGGGATTGATCCAGAGTGCATGATCATCAACATGTCTTGAAGGGCGTTTAATTCTTTCAAAAGTTTTTCCGCCGTCAGTTGTATTTGCCGAATAAGTATCCAGAGCATATACTTTATTCAAATCGAGAGGGTCGCATACAATCTCGCTGTAGTACTGTGGACTCGCATTTTTATAATTGCTCATTTTCTCCCAGCTTGCACCGCGGTTAGTAGTTCTGAAGAATCCGCTTTTATCATCTGCGGCTTCAACTATTGCGTAAATATAATCGGGATTGACCGGTGAGATTGCCAAACCAATTCTGCCAACATCGCCCAATGGTAAACCACTTTTTAATTTATTCCAGGATTTTCCTGCATCGGTGGATTTATAAATTGCAGATTCTGGTCCTCCGTTTATTAATGTCCACACATGTCTTCTTCGTTGATATGAAGCAGCATACAGTACATCAGGGTCGCGAGGATCCATAACAACATCTGTTACCCCTGTATTTTCACTTATGTATAGAACAGAATCCCACGTTGTTCCGTAATCAGTGGATTTGAATAAACCGCGTTCTCCGCCAGGACCCCACAACGGACCTTGAGATGCGACATAAATTATTTTTGAGTCGCGGGGATCAATTAAAATTTTTGCAATGTGTTCCGAAGTTTTTAATCCGATATTCTTAAAACTTTTTCCACCGTCTTCTGATCTGTAAACTCCATCTCCCCACGAAACACTTCGCTGACTGTTATTCTCGCCGGTTCCTACATAAAGAACATGATGATTATTCGGGTCTAAAGTAACGCAGCCAATGGAATGAGATCCGTAATTATCGAATACAGGCTTCCAGGTTGTGCCTGAATTTGTTGTCTTCCATACATTGCCGCAAGCAACAGCAGCATAGTATTCGTGTATATTATCTGGATTTACCGCAAAGTCTGAAATTCTGCCGGATGTAACTGCCGGGCCAATGGAACGGAATTTTAGTCCGTTAAATGTGGATGATTTATATGGATTTTTGTCTACAACTTTTTCTTTTTCCTGTGTGAAAGCGCCAGAGATTAAAAAAAACGATATAAAGAAGTAAAATAAAATTTGCCGCATGATCATCTCCCTGATATTTGAAGAGTTAATTTTAGAACGAAAGTAGTTCGGGATTATATCCAATGAAATAATCGTAATTACTAGTAAGTAAACTTAGAACAGATAAAAATTTTTTCCAAAGATTTTTGGATGTGTTTATTACTAATTACAAAGAGCGTAAATTTATATATCGAATTTATTACAGGATTCTTCTACCTTATTTTATGGAAACAGAAAAAATTCCCCGGTGGCTTGAAATTGCAAGAGAACTTCAGCAGCTTGCTCAAACGGGACTTGCATTTGCTGAAAACGAATATGAAAAAAAGAGATATGATCGGCTAAATGAAATTGCTGTCGAAATAGTTGACTCAAATACTCAACTGGAAAAAGAGTCTGTTAAGAAAATTTTTATGAAACAGCCCGGATATGCAACTCCGAAGATTGATGTAAGAGCAGCGGTGATGAAAGATGGAAAGATCCTTTTAGTTCAGGAAACTACCGACAGTCTATGGGCAATGCCCGGCGGCTGGGCAGATGTTGGGGATATTCCATCAGAAGTTGCAATTAGAGAGACTAAGGAAGAAAGCGGTTTCGATGTTAAACCAGTTAAAGTTATCGGGGTTTTTGATGCTAACAGGGCAGGAAGACCATTAGAGTTTTTTCATGCATTTAAAATTGTTTTTTTATGTGAACTAACAGGCGGCGAAGCAAAACCCAGCAGTGAAACGCTTGACGTGATTTTTTTTTCTTTTGATGAACTTCCTGAGCTATCTCTCAACCGAACCAATTTGAAACACATTGAAGAAATAAAACTACATTTAATTAATCCGGAAAGAAAAACTTTTTTTGATTAACTATGGTTAGCGGCAGAGATTTATACTATACAATGGCACATAATGAAATCTGGACCGGGAAAGAGGCCGAAAGAGTTGGCAATAAGGGAAAAGTAAGAGTATGCGCCAGAAGAGCTTGTTTTTTTGCAATAGACTTTTGGCTGGAATTTAATGAGCATAAAAAATGGGGAGAATCAGCTATGAGTTATTTAAAAAATACTGCGCTTGATCAGGAACTGCCGCAAAAAATCAGAGATGCTGCATCCAGATTAACTGAAAGAGTAAATCTGTCCTTTGAAGTTTCAAACGACATTGATCCTCTTGCGGATGCAGAACTGATGGTTGAATATTTCTTAGATAAGAAAAATCTTTATAATAAAGGAAAATAAAATGAGTACAGAAAAATCATTTACAAAGAGAGAACTTGAAATATTACTCCATCTTCTACAGCATGCTGAAGAAAATATAATCAGGCACGAGTTGAAGATTAATTATGAAGAGTTCAATATTTCAGATATCGATAAATTAAGAACAAAGATAAAAGAATTAATTGATTATACTAAAGAATGAAATTCTTTACTCAACTATTCCTAATAATGTTATTTGTTAAAGGCTGTGCGGTATTAATCAATTCAGATCTTGAAAATGCCAATGATGCTTTTAATAAAGGCTATTATCAAACGGCCATACACTATGTAAATCAGATACTTAGTGAAGACTCCCTGAATGCAGAAGCTTTTCTCCTGCGTGGAAAAGCTTACAGCAAATTAAATGAACGTGAACTTGCTTTGAGAGATATTAATTCGGCTCTCTATTTAAATCCCGGATTTGAAACATATTATAACAGGGCTTTGGAAAATCTTATAAACAAATACTACTCTAAAGCTGTTGAGGATTTTGACAGTGCGATTTTATATAATAAAAACAGCGAAGTTTATTTTTCCCGAGCTTATACTAAATATCTTTTATCAGATATGGATGGAGCAATAAAAGATTACGAAAAAGTTATTGAACTGGATTCTACATCCTTTAAAGCTTATATAAACATCGGGAACATACTTGGCTCACTTGGCTATGGAGAACAGGCAATTGAAAAATTCACAAAAGCAATTTCAATTGATCCTAATAATGCGGATGGATATTTCAATCGCGGTAACCAAAAACTATTAATGAACGATCTTGAAGGCGGAATAGAAGACCTGGAAAAATCCCTGCGGATTGATAATAAAAATATTAATGCTTTATTTCTTCTTGCTGAATTAAAAATGAAAGCAAGCGATAACCTCGGGTCATTTGAAATTCTTAACAGAATATTAACTGTTGAAGAAAATCCCAGAGCATTATTTATGCGAGGTTCAATTTATTTAAAGCTGGAAGACCGAAATAATGCTTGTTCTGATTTCAACCGTGCCGGTGAACTTGGATATTTTGATGCATATGAAATGATAAACAGATATTGTATTCAAACGAAAAAGAAAAAATAAAAACTTATACTATCCTGCTTAAGGTAAATTCCCATCTTAAATAATTGAACCTTAAATCATATTAACTTATTTTTCATATTGAAAGAAAAAATTTTCTCTTCAATTCTAAGGTGATAATATGTTACGCCGATCGATAAACACATCTTTGCTTTTTATAATACTGCTTATTATTAATGTTCAGCCAATATACTCTCAGGATACTTCAAGAACCATAGCCGCTCCAGGATTTGTTCATTACTCTATATCAGATCCTGCAGGGCCATTTTATATTCAAATTCTTGAAATTGATTTAACAATACCCGGAAACAAGCTTACTACTGCACTCGCAAAAGATAAACTTGGCACCGGTTTCGAGAGGACTTCTGCCTTGTCTTCACGAAAGAGTACCAGCGGTAATGTAGTTGTTGGTGCTGTTAATGGAGATTTTTACGGAATAAGCGCACCGAATGATCCTTATGGATTTCTTGCAAACTCGCAGATAATAAATTCAGAATATGTTTTTGGAAGATCGCACATCAGAAGTTCTTTTGGTGTTATTGATGATACAAAACCCGTAGTTCAGGTTATTAACTTTACAGGTACGGCAACATCTACAGCTCAGATAACAAGAAATATAACAGGATTTAATTCGCAGCGGGGGAGTGATGCATTAATTCTTTTTAATAAATATTTCGGCAACACAACACTCACTAATCAGTACGGGACAGAAGTTGAACTCCAGCCAGTTGATTCTTTCGTAACAAATTCCAATTTGCGTTTTGTTGTTTTAACAAAGCAGGATGGAGTTGGAAGCATGCCAATTCAACCGGGCAGATACATATTATCAGGTCACGGTATAAATAAATCTTTCCTTGACCAATCCGTTTTTGTTGATGATACTATTACTTTGTTTATTGGCACCTCGCCCGATCTTGGTAATGTTACTGCGTTAATAGGAGGCGGACCAAGACTAATAATTGATGGATCAAAACCTCCCACTTTTGTAGGGTTTGAAGGTTTTGGTTCTGATTTTGTTAATACACGACACCCAAGAACCGCAGCCGGATATAATGAGGATAGCACTAAAGCATTTTTTGTGGTCGTTGATGGCAGGCAGGCAGGTTTAAGTGTGGGAATGTCACTTAATGAATTGGCAGATTTAATGTTATCAATGGGCGCTTATAATGCGGTAAACCTTGATGGTGGTGGCTCCAGCACAATGGTTGTCCATAACCAGGTGGTAAACAGTCCTTCTGATCCCGGTGGTGAAAGGTCAGTTGCTAATGCATTATTTGCAGTTAGCGAAATGGAAATTTCAACACCTGTACTTCCAAATCTGCTTCAGCCAGAAAACGGTGCGGTTAACCAGCGCGATACAATAGTTTTCATTTGGAATAAAGCAGAGTATGCCGCTGTATATGATCTGCAGGTAAGTACAAATCCGAATTTTTCTACAAATATTATCATTAGTAACTCCATCATTATGGATACGACCTATACTGTTGCGGGATTTCAGGGTCTGCAAAGCTATTATTGGAGAGTTCGTGCGAAAAATGCTGTTGGTACAAGTGGATTTACTCAGGGATTTAGTTTTCAAACAGGCTTTCCTACCGTTCCGGTATTGGTTTATCCTCCGCATGCAACTACTAATGTATCAACATCACCAACTCTGATATGGGCAAAGGAAAGTGTTGCAGAAACCTATAAAGTTCAATTAGCATTAGGAAGCACAATTGTACCCGCAAATACAATACTGGATACAGTTGTTGTGCAGGATACAACTTTAGAGCTAAGCGGACTTGAACAAAACCGGCTTCATTACTGGCGTGTTAGTGCTTCAAATCAGTTTGGAAGCAGCGATTGGTCAGCTACAATAGGTTTCAAAACAGGTTTTGCGGTTTCTGTTGATGAAAAACCTGCTATTCCCGCAGAAACCTATCTAGAACAAAATTATCCGAATCCATTTAACCCGATTACAACTATAAGATTTTCATTGGAAGAAGATGACGAGGTAATACTAAAAGTTTATAATGCTTTAGGAAGTGAGATTGAAACACTTGCAGAGGGAGGTTTTTCTCGCGGGTCTCATTCTGTATATTGGAATGCTGCAGATTTTTCCAGCGGAATTTATTTCTATACAATGATTACCGGAAGCGGAAAAACTTTTACCAGAAGGATGGTGCTGATCAAATAATTATTTTAGAAAATCTTTGATGATTTTTATTTTATCATTCATCATTTCTTTATTTTGAAGCCAGAGTATTGAAAGGGGAATAAGTTTGCCTGTTTTCAACTCTGCTTCAACTCTGTAAACAGGGTCACCATCGGTATCTGTACTTTTAGTTAATACAATATCTTTTATTTCATTCAAGCTATATTCTTCTTTTTGATTTCTGAATAAGCCGGTTCTTGTTATGCTTAGTTTATTATTTCCTTTGTCGAATAAAATACCTGAACCGGGATTCTGATAAATAAAATATACTCCGGCTAAAAAACCTCCCAGGGAAATAATCCAGGCACCGAACTTTTCCCAATTGGATAGCTCATCCAGATTATGAAACATACCAAGAAGTCCTGAGATAAAAATGCCGCCCATAATTATGAAGAATATGCCGAATATCCAGAAGCAACCGGCTGAGTCAGTTAGTTTTAATTCTGATGAAGTTTGCTCTGCTATTTTCAAAAGATATCTTTACTGAAATAAGTACATTATTAGAACAAAACTATATAACAAAGGTTCTAATGAATTCCCCTAGATAGTAAGGCCATACAAGAATAGCCAGAAAGCCCTTAAAGAAAGTAAGTTCAAGAAAACCAATTGTAAATAACCATCCGATAAACCATAATGGTCCCATAATTCCTGCTACTTCAACCTTATTGCTAGCCATATCAACTCCGTTAGAATAAAATTATTAATTGCAGGGAAAGTTAAGAAAAGGATTTAATGTATTGAAACAAAAAAGGCGTCATAAAAGACGCCTTATCGGAAAAATATTTTTTTATATCTTAGTTACGCGGATTAGCTTTATTAACAACGATATTTCTACCTTTTAATTCCGAATTATTTAATGCGTTAATAGCATTAGTTGCTTCTGTATCAGTTTCCATCTCAACAAATCCAAAACCTCTTGATCTGCCAGTATCGCGATCTTTAACGATATTAGCAGAAACAACGTTTCCGTGTGCTTCAAATGTTTGCTGTAACGTGTTGTCATCAACTGACCAGGGGAGTGATCCCACAAATAACTTAGTACTCACTAGAACCTCTAAAAAATTAGTAAATAAATAAAAACCGGCATAAGCCGGTCATCAAACCTACTTATAATAATTGGTATAACCTAATTAATAATTTTCGAAAAAATGCAGGCAGAACTATCTTACTGAAGAAATAGCCGGAAAAAGTTTAAATTATTCTGATTCCGGCATTAAATGGTTATTTTTATTTAAAAACGGCGTTTGTTTTGATTGAATCCGCCACCGCCGCCTCTACCGCCAGGTTTTCTGCCGCCGCCGCCGCCTGGTCTTCTGCCTTCTCTTGGCCGGGCTTCGTTAACTACAAGTTTTTTACCTTTTAGTTCAAAAGTATTTATTTCTTTAATAGCTTTTTGCGCTTCTGCTAGTCCGGGCATTTCGATGAAACCGAAACCTTTGGATTGCTGAGAAAACATATCCCTAATTATTTTAACTTCCCTTACCTGACCATGCTGTGAAAATAGATTCATCAAATCTTCTTCACTAACGTCCTGTGCAAGGTTACCTACGAAAATGTTCATTTAGAACTCCTTAATATGAATTGAATAAAAAATTTGGGCAATAACATAATTGCCGCAGTTTCCTGTGGATTAAAAAATCGAATGGAATTTGAAGGGTATTCTGATTTTTTAGCAGGCAGTACAAATTTATTGATTTATTTGTTATGAACAAACTTATTTTTATATGTCGTTTTGGTACATTTTTCAAATAATCCAAGGAAAACCTAATGGGAATAGATGTCACAACCCCGGCTTTGTTATTTCCGGCAATCACTCTGCTTCTGCTTGCTTATACAAACAGATTTTTAACTCTGGCAACATTGATAAGAAATTTACACTCAAATTACAAAACCAACCCGGACAATATTTTATTAGGTCAGATTGAAAACCTGCGCAAACGGGCACATCTGATCAAGCATATGCAGGGAGTTGGTGTTGCCAGTCTTGTTTTGTGTGTGTTATGTATGTTCTTGCTTTTTGCCGGTCAGGAAGATTGGGGAAAAATTACTTTTGGATTGAGTATTGTTGTACTGTTAATCTCTTTATTACTTTCGCTCAGAGAAATCGCGATCTCAGTTGATGCACTGGAATTGCATTTGAGTGATATTGAGAATCTGAACAAATAATTAATTGGTATCTAATAATTGAGGATAGGACTAAGCCATTTCTCAATTTCCTCAGCACTCATCCCTTTACGGCGGTGGTAGTCAAGCACCTGGTCTTTACCAATTTTCCCAACCGTGAAATATTTTGATTCAGGATGAGAAAAATATAATCCACTGACACTTGCAGCAGGGTACATTGCCATACTTTCGGTAAGTTTGATACCTGTATTTTTCTCAGCATCCAACAGCGAAAAGATAATAGGTTTTTCTGTATGATCAGGTTGTGCCGGATATCCGGGTGCCGGACGAATTCCAATATACTTTTCTTTAATTAAGTCTTCATTTGAAAAGTTCTCATCAGAAACATAGCCCCAATATTCTTTCCGCACTAATTCGTGAAGATGTTCTGCGAATGCTTCTGCAAGTCGGTCTGCTATAGCTTTTATCATAATGCTGTTATAATCATCGTGTTCTTTTTCGAACTTTTTAACAAGTTTATCAATACCTATTCCTGTAGTAACAGCGAACATTCCAATATAATCTTCAGCTCCAGTCTCTTTTGGAGCGATGAAATCAGAAAGAGCAATATTTGGCTCTCCTTTTGATTTTTGTATTTGCTGCCTTATTGTGTGCAATACTTTTTTAACTCCGCTTCTTGATTCATCCGTATAAATTTCAATATCATCAATTCCAACAGAATTAGCTGGAAACAAACCAACTACTCCATTTGAAGTGAGAAGTTCTTCTTTAATTACTTTATCAAGAAGTTTATTCGCATCATCAAAAAGTTTTTTTGCTTCCGTACCAACATTTTCATCATCAAAAATTGATGGATATTTTCCTTTCAATTCCCACGTCATAAAGAATGGCGTCCAATCAATATAATTTCTTAAAGTAGTTAGAGGATAATTGTTTAGAATAGTTATTCCGCTCATATTTGGTTTTTTTATTGCAGTTTTCGCCCATTCAATTTTAAGTCTGTTTTCTCTCGCCTGTTCTAATGAAATATAATTTTTGTCAGATTTTTTCTTTGCATATTCCTCTCTTAACTGTTTATACTCTTCTTTGAACGATTGAATATACTTTTTTCGTTCCAGGATATTTTCATTAAGAAGATTTGAAACTACAGGCACACTTCGTGATGCATCAAGAACGTGAATAACTGCACCACTGTAATTTGGCTCAATCTTTACAGCAGTATGAATGCGTGAAGTGGTTGCTCCGCCGATCAATAGGGGCAGATTAATTCCTCTTCTTTCCATTTCTTTAGCAACGTGAACCATTTCATCAAGCGATGGGGTAATTAATCCGCTAAGTCCAATTACATCAACTTTTTCATCAATTGCCGTCTGCAGAATTTTTTCAGTATGAACCATAACACCAAGGTCAATCACATTATAGTTGTTGCAGCCAAGAACAACACCAACAATGTTTTTACCTATGTCATGAACGTCGCCCTTTACGGTTGCAAGCAAAACACGCCTAGAACCAGAGCCAGCCCCCTCTAAATCTCCCCCTAAGGAGGAGACTTTTTGATCAGATTCGTATTCAGACATTTTATGAGACTTTTGTTTGCTTACCATTTCAATAATTTCATTTATAACTTTTTCTGTATCCCTTGTAACTTGTTCATTCGTAAACCTTATGACTTTAAATCCTTTGGATTCCAACCACAGGGTTCTAAGTTCATCGGACTCCTGATTTTCTGGTAATTGATGAGTTTTGCCATCGAGTTCAATAACAAGCATTCTATCCAAGCAAACAAAATCTGCGATATACTGGCCAATAATATGTTGTCTTCTGAATTTAAAATTTTCAAGCTGTTTGGATTTTAAAAACTCCCAGATTATTAATTCTGCTTTTGTAGGATTATCACGATGTTTGTTTGCATAATCTTTTAGTTTACTATACAAAGATGGATCTGCAGTTGCCCATTTAAAATTCATTTGCTCCCCTTCCCTTAGGGAAGGGGCTGGGGGATGGGCTGTTTTAATATATGGCTCAAGTATCGCCACCGCCTTCTTCATCACTCTTGCACTTTTTACTACCTGAGGCAGAAACATTTTTCCGGCACCAAACAAATCACCAACGACATTCATACCTGCCATCAAGGGTCCTTCAATCACTTCAATTGGTTGTGGGTATTTTAATCTTGCTTCTTCAATATCTTCATCGATAAAGTCAGTTATTCCTTTTATTAGAGCGTGTTTAAGTCTTTCATCAACCGGAAGATTGCGCCATTCATCAATTTTTTCTTCGGACTTATCTTTTTTCTTTATTGTTTCTGCAAACTCAATTAATCTTTCTGTGGCGTCCTGCCTTCTGTTAAGAATAACATCCTCAACTTTTTCTAAAAGTTCTTTTGAGATTTCCTCATATACCTCGAGCTGCCCGGCATTTACAATTCCCATATCCATTCCGGCTTTTATGGCATGGAAAAGAAAGGCAGAATGCATTGCCTCACGTACAACGTCATTTCCCCTAAAAGAAAAAGAAAGGTTACTAACACCGCCACTGACTTTGGCAAGCGGAAGATTTTGCTTTATCCACCTCGTTGCTTCGATATAATCAACAGCGTAATTATTGTGCTCTTCAATTCCGGTCGCAATTGCAAGTATATTTGGATCAAATATTATATCCTGAGGCGGGAGACCAATTTCTTTTGTTAGAGTATCATAAGCTCGTTTGCAGATTTCAACTCTGCGTTCAAATGTATCAGCCTGACCCTTTTCATCGAATGCCATTACAATAACTGCAGCACCGTAACTTAGAACTTTTCTAGCGTGTTCTTTAAATACATCTTCACCTTCTTTTAGTGAAATTGAGTTAACTATTCCTTTACCCTGAAGGCATTTTAAGCCGGCCTCAATAACACTCCACTTTGACGAATCAATCATAATAGGAAGCTTTGCTATATCTGGTTCTGCTTCCAGCAAATTCAGGAATTTAGTCATTTCTGCTTCTGAGTCAAGCATTCCTTCATCCATATTCACATCAAGAACCTGCGCACCGCCTTCAACCTGATCGCGGGCAACAGAAAGAGCTTCATCGTATTTATTCTCTTTAATAAGGTTTGCAAATTTTTTAGAACCTGTTACATTTGTCCGCTCACCGATATTCATAAAATTTGAATCCGGACGAAGAATCACCGGCTCAAGTCCGCTTAGTCTTAGATATGGTTCCTGAGTTGTGGGAACTCTTGGTTTGTAGTTCTTTACAATACCGGCAATGTCTTGTATATGATCAGGTGTTGTACCGCAGCAGCCGCCAACAATATTTACAAAACCGCTTTTCAGAAAATCTTCAAGCACTCCTGCCATTGTTTGCGGGGTTTCGTCATAGCCGCCCATTTCGTTTGGAAGCCCGGCATTTGGATAAACAGATAAAAACTTGTCTGACACATTTGAAAGATCTTCAACAAAAGGTCTCATTTGTTTTGCGCCGAGAGCACAATTTAAGCCAATACTTACCAGATTTTTTGTATGAGAAACAGAAATATAAAAAGCTTCAACAGTCTGCCCTGATAATGTTCTTCCGCTTTGGTCAACTATTGTTCCTGATATCATTACAGGAATATCGAGCGATCTTTCTGTAATTAATTTCTCAACCCCGAAGATTGCCGCTTTTGCATTTAGTGTATCAAATATCGTTTCAATCAGTATTATATCGGCTCCGCCATCAACTAATCCTCTTGCGGCATTATAATATGCATCAGCAACTTCATCAAAGGTAACTGCACGATAACCCGGATCATTTACGTTTGGCGAGAGGGATAAGGTTTTGTTTGTTGGTCCAAGTGCCCCTGCAACAAATCTTAGTTTGGATTTACCTTTCCTGTTAAACTCATTCGCAACTTCCTTTGCAATTTTAGCTGATTCATAATTCATCTCATAAGCAAGTTCCTGCAAATGGTAATCAGCCTGAGAAATAATATTTGCGTTGAAGGTGTTTGTCTCCACAATATCAGCACCGGCTTCAAAATATGCGCGATGAATTCCTTTTATAATATCAGGCTGTGTAATTGAAAGAAGATCGTTATTTCCTTTTAGATCATGAGGATAATCTTTAAATCTTTCACTGCGAAAATCTTTTTCTGTCAGTTTATGGCGCTGGATCATTGTTCCCATTGCGCCGTCAATAACAAGGATTCTTTTTGATAATAATGCTTTTAGCTGCTCAGTTGTTACAGACATAAACTCTCTAACTTGTTAATAAAATATTTAAACTGTTCTGGAATACTTTGCCTTATCTTCTTTACGTTCAATATAGCCATCAAAATTCATAACAATGTTTCTGATTAACATTCTGCCCATATTTTTAACTTTGATGCTGTCGATACTTATTTCAAGCAGATCATCGTTTTGCATCGCCGATAAGTTATTCAACCCCCACGCAAAATATTTATTGAAATCAATATTGAACTGATTTTCTATGTCTTTGAAATTAATTTCAAAATTACACATAAGTTTCATTATAACTTCACGACGAATATGATCATCTTCAGTCAGACGATATCCTTTTGTGGTTGGAAGTATTCCGTTATCAATTGCGGTGTAATATTCTTTCTCAGTTTTATAATTCTGTGCATAAATATTTTTTAGCTGCGAAATGGAAGTTATACCCATTGCATAAAGATCAGCACCTGCGTTAGTGCTGTATCCCTGGAAATTTCTGTAAAGTTTTTTTTCTCGCATTGCAACCGACAATTCATCATCGGGTTTTGCAAAGTGATCCATTCCAATGAATTCATATCCGGCGGATGTAAGTTTTTCGATTGTCATCTTCAATATTTCAAGTTTCACCTCCGGTGCCGGAATATCTTCAGGATGAATTAATGCCATATGTTTTTTCATCCACGGAACGTGTGCATAGTTGAATGCTGCAATCCTATCTGGGGAAATATCGATTATTTTATCAACAGTAACAGCGAAATCCTCAACTGTCTGAAAGGGAAGTCCATAAATAAGATCAAGATTAAGACTCTGAAATTTAAGTTCACGAATCCATTGAACTGCCTGCACTGTTATGTCTTCAGGTTGAATTCTGTTAACAGCTTTTTGAACTTTCTCATTAAAATCCTGTACACCCATACTTATTCTGTTGAATCCGTTATTACGTAAAGCTTCGAGATGAGTTTTAGTCAATTCACGCGGATCAATTTCACAACTGTTTTCTGAATCAGGTTTAAAGTTAAATGATTTATTTATATAGCTGGCCAGATCATTTATCTCATCAGGATTCAGATGTGTAGGAGTTCCACCGCCCCAATGATGCTGTGATACAAGACGATTGGGTAAGACATATTGTCTTAACAGATCAATTTCTTTCTTCACATATGAGTTGTATTCTTTTATTCTGTCTCTGTTTCGTGTGATGATCATATTACAGCCGCAGAAGTAACAAAGAGTATCACAGTAAGGTATATGATAATAAAGCGAAAGATCAGGAAGATTAGCTCCGTAATTTGTTTTTACAATTTCATCTAAATAGTCCTCGTGAGTAAAACTTTCATTAAACTGCGGAGCCGTTGGGTAGCTTGTATAGCGTGGTCCCGGCTTATCGTATTTTTTAAATTTCTTTAAATCTATTTCGAACATCTAAATCACTCCTGATTAACCTTTTGATTGGATGATTGGATGAATGTCTGTTTGAAAATCATTCTTCCCAGCATTCATTAATTCATAATGCTCGTTGGCATTTTAGTATTTTTAGTGAAATATTTTACTTACTTCCTTAACAAACTGTACCAGTGCTTTTACATTTTCGGGAGCAATATCCGGCAAAACACCGTGACCAAGATTAAATATGTGTCCGTTTCCATTACCGAAAGAATTAAGCACTCTTTTAACTTCCTGATGTATATAATCTTTACTTCCATAAAGAACTGTCGGATCAAGATTTCCCTGCAGTGCGACGCGATCACCCACTTTTTTTCTAACCTCACCAATATCCATTGTCCAATCGAGTCCAAGTACATCAGCACCGATGTTTGCTATCTTATCAATATTATGATGAACGCCTTTTGCAAAAAATATTACCGGCTCATCTTTTCTTTTTATTCCGGAAATTATTTTCTCGACATACTGAAGCGAGAATTCGAGGAAATCGTGAGGTGAAAGAACACCACCCCACGTATCAAAAATCTGTACAGCATTGCAGCCGGATTCAATTTTAGCAGAGAGATAATCGGCAATAACATCAGAGAGTTTATCAAGAATATTATGAGCAAGAGTCGGATTGTTATAAATCATTTTTTTTACTTCAGCAAAATTTTTGCTGCCCCGACCCTCAACCATATAAGTAAGTAATGTCCATGGCGAACCGCTGAACCCGATTAATGGAACTCTGTTATTTAATTCCTTTTTAGTCAGTGAAACAGCATCAAGTACATATTTTAATTCTTTCGTTGGATCAATATTCATTAATTGATTTGCATCATTTTCACTACGGATTGGTTTTGGAAAAATCGGACCCTTTCCTTCGTGCATTTCAAGATGCATTCCCATTGCTTCAGGAATAACAAGGATATCAGAAAAAATTATTGCAGCATCAACACCAATAATGTCAATTGGCTGCAAAGTAACCTCTGTTGCCAGTTCCGGAGTTTTACACATAGTTAAAAAATCTGATTTAGCACGGACAGCCCGATACTCAGGTAAATACCTTCCCGCCTGACGCATTATCCATATAGGTGTTCTTTCTACATCTTGCCTTCTGCAAGCTCTTAGAAACAAATCGTTTTCAAGATTGCTCAAATTAAACTCCGTTACTTGAATTGGTTTTATAATACTCAATAACTTTTTTAACAAGCCCTAGTATGGTGTATTCGTTGGGCATAATATCTACTTTAACCTTTTTGTTTTCAATGGCAGATTGAGTAGTCGGTCCGATTGCCGCAACATCATAACCTTTAAAGTAACTTACCGGATTACTTATATCCATTATCTGCAGGAAATTTTCAAATGTAGATGGGCTTGTAAAAATAAAAAGATCAGTTTTAACTATGCTCAGTTTTTTAATATTCTCGAAAAGATTTTCTTTTGTTGGAAGTGCGACGTTGTAAACAGGTACTGTTTTAATAATCGCTCCAAGTTCTCTTAGTCCACGAGGCAGATCCTCTCTACCCAGTGCAGAACGCGGGATAAAGATGGTTTTGTCTTTCAAATCAAACTTAGATAATGCTTCAACAACACCTTCTCCGCTGAACCTTTTGGGAATAATGTGAACCGGAATTTTATACTTTTCACAGATTGAATATGTTTTACTGCCAACCGCAACAACCTTCATCTGCTTATAATGCATTTCCAGGTTTAATTCCTTTAAACGTTTAGCATACATTTTAACAGCATGCGCTGATGTTAGAATAATAAAATCAATTTTATCCTTTTCAGAAATTATCTGATCAAATTCATCCCAGCTTGACGGCGGAACTATTTCAAGAGTAGGGAAGATAATAACATCAGCCCCAAGTTCACTGAAGGCGGAAGCAGATTCTTGTGATTGTTCAACTGTTCGTGTAAGAACGATAGTTTTATTTTTTAAGGGTCTTACCGAATTTGTATCGAAGCCGGAATATAATGCATGCAGTACAAAATCAAATAATTTTTCTCTTTCTTCAATAAGAACCTGTCCATTATAATCGTTCGCAATTCCTCTTTGAACCCCGCCAAAAATGCTTCCGAGAATTAATTTCACTGCAAAATCTTCATCCAGGTTTCTGAACTGATTATCTCTTATTCCTTTTCTTAAAATTCCTTTTAAAATTGATTTCAATTCTTCATTCTGCGACTTAAGCTGTTCGCAAAAATCATTTTCAGCGTTAAGATATTCTTTCTGATACATTAAGAAAAAACTTGGGTATTTCATCATAAACATATAGAGATGAATTACGTAAGAATGAAGGGATTCTATGCAGCTAATTTCACCGGATATTTTTTCTTTGAGGGAAATGTTTAGATTATTAAGTTTTTGACTCATTATCGTGAAGTAAAGCTCTTCTTTTGATTCGAAATAATTATACACCGTACCTTTGGCAATATCAGTCTGACGTGCCACATCATCCATCATCACTTCGTGATAATTTTTTTTCGAAAAAAGATCTGCGGCTACTTCAAGTATCTTTTCCCGCTTCTTGGCTTTTTTTGTATTTCGATTTTCCTTTGTAAGCATTTAGTTTATTCGCCAATCATTTAATGCCAGTACTTCTCCGGTGTTTGGATCAATAATCATTTCTTTACCGTTGCCGCGATATCCAAACTCACCGACACTTTCCCTCAATGTGTTTAAAATCTGCCAGATATATTTTTTATAAACAGAACTCCAGATAAAATTTGTATTCCATTTCTTTATGCCTGCATCAAGATTATTATCTTCAGCGATTTTAACTGCCTTCTCTTCATCAACAATAAATTCACACTCTTTTGGTGATTCAATACAATTCGGTATTCCTGATATTTCTGTATCTCTTAGCACGTTTCCCAGACTATCAACAGTAAATCTGATAGAGCCATTCACGAATGGTTTTTCAGGCATTGAAAATTTGTAAGCCAGCAAATAGCCACTATGAATTTGATTAGATTTAGTTAAATCCGGACTGATGTAATTATAAAAAAAATCTTCACCGGTAAGAGAGATAATAAACTGATCACCTTTTTCTAATATATCGGGAGGTATAATTGCTTCGTCTTTTACGCAGGAAGAACCGGAGCAGGATGTAAGTAAAAAGTAAAAAGTAAAAAGTAAAAAAGAGAATATAAGTAGTTTAAATATTTTCATTTCAATCTCACTGTTTGATAGATCTCTTTAAGTATTTTATCAGCACCGGCTTTTAATAAATCTTTTGCAAGTGCCTTGCCGATTTTCTCTGCATCTTTTTTACTTCCTTTTACTTTTTTTCTGAAAGTTAAACTGCCGTCAAGTGAGCCAACCAAGGCATCAAGATATAATCCGTTTGATCTTACTTCTGCTAAAGCGCCAATCGGTACCTGGCATCCGCCTTCAAGTGTTCTCAGCAGTGACCTTTCCGCAAGAACTGACAGATAAGTGTCTTCGTGATGAATTGACTGAACTATCTCATCAACAAACTTATTGTCTTCTTTAATTTCAATTCCCAGGGCACCTTGTCCAACTGCTGGAAGAATATCATCTATGCTGATGTAAGACGAAATATATTTTTTAAGATTCAATCTTTCAATTCCTGCTCTGGCAAGAATAATCGCATCCCAGTTCGACTTTAAAAACTTTTCAATTCTAGATGGAACATTTCCGCGCAGGTCAACAACTGTTATATCGGGACGAAGATGAAGAAGCTGGCATTTTCTTCTTAACGATCCTGTTGCAACAACAGCATTGTCTTTGAGGGTGTGCATTGTTGCGGATTTCTTCCTTGCAATAAGCACATCTTCAACGCCATGTCTTTTAGAAACGGCTGCCAACTTTAATCCATCCGGAATTTTTGTCTGAAGGTCCTTTAAACTGTGAACAGCAAGATCAATTTTTCTTTCAAGCAATTGTATTTCGAGTTCTTTAGTGAACAAACTTTTATCACCAATTTTTGACAAAGCCACATCAAGAATTTTATCACCTTTGGTTTTAATTATTTTAATATCAACCTTAATTGAGCGATGACTTTTTTCAATTAATTTCTTAGTGTGATTCGCCTGCCAGAGAGCAAGTTCGCTTCCACGAGAACCTATAATTATTTCATTTTTCAAAATCGTTTAATAATTCCTTTCAGATTTTAACTGTACTATTACCAAAGAGATTGAATGATTTAATGATTGGCTGATTGAGACTTAATAGCTCAATTATTAAGTCAATCAATCTTCCAAGCCATCTCTCCTCAGATTTGTCAATCAGTCTTTTTTGATAATCCGAACAATTCTCTTATTACACTAATTTTTTGAGCGGTGTCTTCTGTCCGGTTATCGGCCTCAGATGTTTTCTTTAATTCAACAGTTGGTTGATGTAAAATTTTATTGATAATTCTTTTAGTAACGATATCCAGCTTTTCTCTGTCAGACTCAGAAAATTTGTTTATGTTTTTTTCTACTTCGTCAACCCGGATAGCTTCAAAATGGTCACGCAGTGTTTTTATAGTCGGAGCGGCTTCAAGCGAGTTATACCATTCAAAAAATGAATCTAGTTCTTCTTCAATTATTCTTTCAACTTTAGGAATTTCCTCTTTCCGCTTTGCAAGGTTTTGTTCAACGATTATGTTCAGAGAATCAATATCATGATAAAAAACATATTCTATTTCTTTTGATTTGGGGTCAATATCTCTTGGAATAGCAATATCCATCAAGATCATTGATGCAAAGTTTCTTTTCTTCATTGCAGATTCAATATCAGATTTACTGATTATCAATCCTTCTGAACTGGTAGCACTTACAATTATATCGAACTTGTGAATATGTTCTTTAAAACTATCAAAAGGAAAAACTGCGGTATTCAGCTCATTAGCAAGTTTTTCGGCTTTCTCAAATGTTCTGTTTGTTAAAGCAAGTCTGCCAATGCCTTTGTCCCTGAGATGCTTTGCTGCTATTTCACCAGTTTCACCAGTACCGATTATCAATGCGGATTTTTTATTAAGAGTAGAAAAAATCTTTTCAATAAGCTGAACGGCAGCATAACTAACTGTAACGGCACCTTCACTGATTGCGGTTTCTGTAATTGCACGTTTACCCACTCTTGTTGCGGCATCCATAATGCGGCGCATAAAGAAACCGGTAAACTGAAGTTCATCTGCAAGCTGAAAAGAATCTTTAACCTGCTTATAAATCTGGTTATCGCCAATTAGTAAGGAATCTATACCTGTTGCAACTTTAAAGAGATGCATAATTGATTCGCGTGAAATATAATGTTCAAAATTTTCAATACTTGCTTTGGTATCGGATTTATATGCGATTATTGAATCCTGTAATTCTTTATTAGTAATGTTTTTGGTAACAGGAATTCCATAAACTTCTGTTCTGTTACAGGTAGAAATAACAAGACCCTCATTAAGCAGCTTTCCTTTCTGCTGGAGAATAAAATTGCGTATCTCTTCTTCATTAAGATGAAGTGCTTCTCTTAACTCTACTGGAGCAGTTCTATGATTTATTGATATGCTAAGAAGATTCATACAAAATCAATAGAATGAATGAAAACTTTGTGCAAGGAAATTGGTCAGCATAGTTGAAAAGATTGCCAGCAGAAATCCGATTATAGATAAAATAATTAATTTCTTGCCTCTCCATTTTCCGAGCAGTTTAAATGTTATACCTATGCCATATAAAAACCATACACCAAGTGTTCCAATAAGTTTAGGATCTGT
>DATHSU010000410.1:0-2811 GCA_035463895.1 Ignavibacteriaceae bacterium
TATCAACAACGATAGAATAGAAGGTTATGAAACCGCATCAAAAGAAACAGAAGAATCTGATTTAAAAGCCCTGTTTGCACAATTCATTTCAACCAGTCAAAAATGCAAAGAAGAATTATCCAGGGAAGTAAACACATTGGGTGGCGAGGTAGAAGAGGGTACAAAGGTTTCAGGAAAATTCTTTCGTGCATGGATGGATGTAAAAGCAGCCCTCACTGGCAAAGACCGCAAAGCAATTCTCAACTCATGTGAGTATGGAGAAGATGAGGCAAAAGATACTTATGAAAAGGCATTAGAGAATGATTCAGAACATCTGAATCCAAAACAAATATCAATGATTGATGCTCAAAAAATGTCATTAAAAGGCGACCATGACCATATAAAAACATTGCGCGATGCGTTGGTAGAGGCAGATCATTAGGATCATTCTGAAAATTATTTCGACTGACCAGCAAATTGAACATTATGAAATAGCATCTTAGGGAACGCTTTGCCAATTTGCTGAAACACTTATTTTAACAGCAGCGGTTGACTTGTTGGAACAAACACTTCAAGTTGAAAAAGCGGCTGATGAAAAGTTAACTGAAGTTGCAGTTTCTGCTGTAAATGTTAAAGGTGCTGAACAACTATTGGAAGTTCAATATTTAACTGGCGTTCCCATACTAAAATGGTTTTAGGAAATATAATAGCGAGAAACACGGAGAAATAATGCATAGGGTGATCAATATTAATATGTTGATCACCCAAAGCATGTCACTGATCCAATTATTACCAACCAGGTTGGTTGAGGTGAATTCCGTTGTAATGGCAGATTGGTTTCGATGTGGGTGCGTATATGAGAATTTATTTTTACAGTAAAACATAGATTTATTAATAGAAGAAATTCTTGACTTAATATTTTATTTATGAATCTTACAACAGGTTATCCATACTGGTTAATTAACAGCGGATTGGTTGCTGCTTATCCAAAACTGGAGCATTCAATTAAAACGGATGTTGTTATAATTGGCGGCGGAATTTCCGGAGCTTTAGCAGCATATTACATTACTAATGCAGGTTTGGAATGTAAAGTTGTTGATGGGCGAACCATTGGTTTGGGCAGTACATGTGCCAGTACCTCGCTTTTACAGTATGAGTTAGACAAACCTTTATCCATCCTTGCTGATCAAATTGGTTTCCAGTCTGCAGCGCGTGCTTACGTTATGTGCAGTGAAGCTATTGACACTCTTCACAGCATATCAAAAAAAATAAAATTTACACTATTTGAAAAACAAAAGAGTCTCTTTTTTGCTGCCTTTGAAAAGGATAGAAAACTTATTGAAACAGAATTCACATATCGTAAAAAAGCAGGATTTCAGTTACAGTTTTTAGATGAAAAAGAAATAAGGCAGCGTTTCGGTTTCTCTGCTCCTGCAGCTATTCTATCAAGGCAAGGAGCTACTACAGATGCATATATGCTAACGCATGCTTTGCTGCAGTCAATCATAAAAAAAGGTAATGAAGTTTTTGACAGGACTTTAATTTCAAAAATAGAATATAAAAGAAATGGAGTAAGGCTATTTACAAAAAAGGGGCACAGCATAACTGCAAAAAAAATTGTTAATGCATCCGGTTATGAGATAACTGAATTTTTAGATAAAAAAATTGTAAAACTTAATTCAACATTTGCACTCGCCTCAGAACATATTCAATCTCCCATACCTGTTTGGAAGAATAAAACACTTTTGTGGAATACTGCTGACCCATATTTATATATGCGTTTAACTAAAGATAACCGGGTTATTATCGGAGGACGTGACGAAAAGTTTTATAATACATCGAAACGTGATAAAATGATCAAAAAGAAATCTTCTTTGTTAAAAAAAGATTTTTCAAAACTTTTTCCCGAAATTGAACTAATTCCTGAATTTAACTGGGCAGGGACATTTGGCAGCACAAAAGATGCACTACCCTACATCGGCACATATAACAAAACCCCGCACACCTATTACGCATTAGGGTTTGGCGGAAATGGAATTACATTTAGTGTAATTGCAGCCGAAATAATACGCGATATGATAACAGGTAAAAAAAATAAAGATGCGTTACTTTTTGCTTTCGAAAGATAAATTATTTAGTCTAAGACTTTATAGAATAAAATAATTTTAAGAAAATCATGAATGCTGAAATTAAAATACCCCTCTACGCTAAAGCATCCCAAATTCTTTTTAGAATATTTATCCTGTTTTTTATACTTTATATAGGGTAGGCAATGCAGGTCTCATTAATTATTTCAATAAGCCGAATAATATTTTTTAAAACATTTCACAGTTTTATAATCGGAAGAAACTCATAAGCTGAATAGATGTAGCTCCATTTTCATTCCTTTGCCCGATTGTACCAGCCTGAATTACTTTATATCATATTAAAGAATTCTTTAAACCATTTGCAGCTTTTTAAAATAATAGGTACAGCAACGGATGGTATTTATAGTTTAATCTCAATTAACAGAGATTTGGTTAATAAAAATATTAAGAAAGGAAAACAGCTATGTCGCTTATTACATTAGTTATCGTACTGGTGGTTGTAGGAGTTGTACTCTGGCTTATAAACAGCTACATCCCTATGCAGTCGACCATAAAGAAAATCCTGAATGTGGTTGTAATAATTGTAGTGATTCTTTGGCTATTGAGTGCCTTCGGAGTTATTGGCAGCCTTGACACTATTCGTATAGGATAGTGAGAGCGATTATCACATTTATTCTAATAACTCAAGTTGACCGCTAAAAATAAAAAACCGTTAAAACGGTTTAAATCAAAATTTTTTATTAGG
>DATHSU010000411.1:0-1649 GCA_035463895.1 Ignavibacteriaceae bacterium
CATCTAATTTAATGTTGCGGAGAGTCAGGGACTGTTTACTATATCAAAAAATCGTTGATTTCTGCTTAAAATTGCAATAATTGAAAGGGAGGGCTCCACTTTGGTACCAGTAAACTTATTTGGTGGTTCATAGTCTTCCGAATTAATCAGACTAAAACTTTCATCAATAAAATTTTATGTTTCATCATTACAAAAGATAGTCTTTCAATTTCTTATAAGCCTCAGTATGCTTTTCTTTCGACATTCGTTCTAGATTAATTAGCTTCCATCTCACTGATGGATAATTCTCAATCCCCTCAATACCCGAAAGTTCCCACTCAGGAGTTCTATTCTTGAATGAAAGTATGAATTTCTTGTGTTCCTCAGTTAACGATGCTTTTACAATTTGAATTAAATTTTTTCTAACGTCGACGAGTTCATCCAATTTTATTTCATTCGAAGTCATCCCGTTGAATTCATTTATAAATGTTTGTGAGATATCCTGTAGCCCTGGATTAAGAATTTCTATCATTGGTCTATCGTGGCTAATCAAATAGAATAAGAATGCTTTGATAATACTCGGAGTTATTCCTTCATTTTCAAGAAGCAGTTTCAAATCAAAAAGATCACGTGGATGCTGTCTGTCTAGCGCCGCACAAATTTTTCCTCCGTATAGATCTTCGAAGGAGACTGTATTAACTGATGTTGTAAGTTCAAATGTGTTTTCTGCTTTAGGACAAAGCTTCTTATTAACAACAGGAAATATTGTACCTCTTATAATAGTATTAGCTTCAATTTTTACTAATGCATTGTTCCAGTCCAAAATTAATCCAATAATTTTCCCTTCGATTTTCTTTTGTTGAATTTTTATTCCACCAAATGCTCTTTTTAGTCTTTCTTCTATTTTCGTAAATGCATCATTTATTTCAATCAGAGATGATTCACGGTCTTGTATTTTAGTATAACATAAGTCAATGTCAACCGAAAGTCTTGGAAAGTCTCTCCAAAAAAAGTTTAATGCTGTTCCGCCTTTAAGAGCAAAAGCTTCTTCGTAATTTATATGAGGAAGTATTCTTAGCAAAAACTCAGCTTGCTTTAAATAAATTTTATTTAGCATATTCTCTCGGTACTGTTATATTATACTTTTTATTCAACATTCCATTTTTGACAATAACTCTTTTTCCGCCACCCAGATTTATATTTTCTATTTGCAATTCCTTAAACCAGTTATGTTCAAGCTTTTCAGCCAGGA
Organism: Ignavibacteriaceae bacterium; assembly: GCA_035463895.1. Classification (GTDB taxonomy): domain Bacteria; phylum Bacteroidota; class Ignavibacteria; order Ignavibacteriales; family Ignavibacteriaceae; genus JAGXRK01. The sequence goes on from DATHSU010000411.1 coordinate 1,232, forward strand.
AGAGGAACAGCCTTTTTACCTTAACAGATATACACTCTTCTAACAAGCTCTGGACCAGTTGTGGTCTTAATGTTGTTAATCCCTCCATTATTTTTGTCGCTTCATCAAACGATTGTTCTTTTGGAACCAGTGATAACATCTCCATAGCTGCTAACTCCGGGGAAGAGATTAATAGTTCAAATTCCTTATATATTATTCTGACAAAATAATCTTTATTACTATAATCAAACATTTTAGTTTGAATGTAATTTGTCTGAACTCCCCAATCATTCTCCTTAAACCATTTTGGCAATAAATCAGTTTTATTTCCAAACAGATCAACTCGACTAAATGAATTACTTAGATAATGAGAATAACCTTTTATTATTAGTGCTGTCTTACCCCCGGGATGTATATTAGATGCTTTCTGAAACTGAAG
>DATHSU010000412.1:0-3317 GCA_035463895.1 Ignavibacteriaceae bacterium
TAATTCATTACAGCAATACAAAGGGTGATAAGTTTGAAAACTCAATAAAGGATATTATTACTCACATAATTAATCACTCGACATATCATCGAGGTCAAATTGCTTTGCTAGTAAAAGAAGCCGGCGGCAAACCGGCTGTTATAGATTATATTGTTTATGCGAGAAGTATAAGCTCATAGCATTGTTAACTTTTCTTTATCAGCTTTCTTCAATCCTTTTACAACCTGTTCATATGACTGGTCAATCATTTCTTTTAATTCAATAACTGGAATTGTTCCATCAAGAATCACGGTATTCCAATGGCTTTTATTCATATGAAAACCCGGCTGAACTGCATCGTATCGCTCACGAAGTTCAACAGCATATTCAGGCTCGCATTTCAAATTTATCTGAAGCGGGATTTTCTCCAATGACGCTAACAGAAATATTTTGTTCATCACTCTTATTGCAAGTGTATCTTCATCAAACGGAAAATCTTCTGTAACACCTTTCTTCTTTCTGCAATATTCTGATATTGACTCAATATTCATATCATTTTATAACTTCTATACTTCCTTTTTCAGGCATCAAAATTTTATATGACTTTCCGCTCCTGTTAGTAAGCTTGTTATCACGCAGCCAGGGATTATATATTTTCAGTATTTTATAGTTACTCTCTCTCAGTGCTGCCCAATCAGCAAAATCTGTAACTGATCCCGGTAATTCAACTTCGTAAGTTTTTAGCGGCGGGTATAAGTCCAACTCCTTTAAATCAAATCCGTATTTCTGTGGATTCTGCATAATTAATTTTAACGAAACAATTCTTGCGATGTATCGGGATGTTTCAGAATTAAGAACCAGGTTATAATAATTGTCTGCTTTTTGTCTGCCAATCTGATTATCAACTCCTGCAACGCCCATATTGTAGGAAGCTGCTGCCATTGTCCAGTTACCATATTTTTGATAGGATTCAAGAAGATACTTACAAGCGGCTTCGGTGGACTTTTCAACGTGATATCTCTCATCTACTTCACTTGTTACTTCCAGTCCGTATCTTTCGCCTGCAGCTTTCATAAACTGCCAGTAACCTGTAGCGCCGGCTGGTGATACAACATTATCCAGATTGCTCTCTGCAACAGCAAGATATTTAAAGTCATCCGGAACATTAAATCGTTTTAAAATTGGCTCGATTACCGGGAACCAGCGGTTCGCTCTTTTCATTGCCAGAATTGTAGCTGAATGCCAGTAAGTGTTCACGAGAATTTCTCTGTCAACCCTTTCGTATACCTCAAAATTTTCAAGCGGGACACGTTCGCCGGCAAAATAAATTTCTTTAGGTACTTCGGGTGAAATAATTCTGTAGTTCTGCGGAAAATTGTCGTCATTTTTTTCATCAGAAGCAGCAACGATATCTTTACTGTTAGAATAAAGAATAAAACCAGCGATTATAAGTACTGTAATAGATGTAAGCGCTCCCAATATAAAATAGAATGTTTTGCTGTTTAGGTTCATAGAGTCCTTTTCTTTCGTAAGTAATACTTTTGAATTTGCACTGCATAATAAAAAAATTAGAGGCATTTCCGAAAGCCAAAAGAGAGTCTTTAGTATATTTGACTTATACTTTTTGAAAATATGGAGAATTATGGAAACAATTGAAACATTGCTCACTAGAAGAAGCATAAGAAAATATAAAAATCAAGAAATTGAAAAAGATAAAATTGATATCATTCTTAAATCGGCAATGTATGCCCCCAGTGCAATGAATCTGCAGGCGTGGCATTATGTGATTATTGACGATAAGAATGTTCTTAATGAAACTATTAAATCTATTCCTCACGCTGAACTATTAATACAAACCCCGGCAGCTATTCTTGTATGCGGTGATGCGGCTGTTGAAAAAAATGAAAGCTGGATGATCCAGAATTGTTCTGCGGCTATCCAGAATATTTTGCTTGCTGCACACGGACTTGAAATAGGCACTTGCTGGATAGCAATTCACGGTATGGATGAAATCGTTAAAAATGTTTCTGCTCAATTTAAACTGCCTGAAAATGTTGTTCCAATATCGTTAATTACACTTGGTTATCCCGATGAGACTGTATCTGCAGAAGATAGATTCAGGAAAGAAAAAATTCATTTTAATAAATGGTAAAGAGTTTTAGTGGAGTTTTGAGCTTTAGTGATTTTGCGGCTATTTTTTCTCCCACAAAAGCACCAAAACACTAAATGTCACAAATAAATTTATGGAAGAAGTAAAATCAAATAAAGAGTATAACCCTGAGATGCACTCGGCAGAACATATTCTTAACCAGACTATGGTAAGAATGTTCAACCGCGGAAGATCATTCAGCAATCATATTGAAAAGAAAAAATCAAAGTGTGATTACCATTTTGATCGCAACCTGACTGAAGAAGAAGTTGAAATGATTAACCAAAAAGTAAACGAAATTATTCAAATGGATTTACCTGTTTATGAAGAGTTTCTCAATCGTGATGAAGCAGTGGAGAGCTTTAAACTCTCACAACTTCCTGAAGATGCAGGAGAAACAATAAGAATTATTAAAATCGGGGATTACGATGCGTGTCCCTGCAGCGGTGTTCATGTAAAATCAACAAAAGAAATAGGCAACTTTAAAATTATTTCTACCAGTTTTGAAAACGATGTGCTTCGGTTAAGATTTAAACTGCCTAAAGAATAGGTTCGATCAAACTTCAATCCAGAAAACTTTCGTGTAAAAAAGAAATTTATTTAAATCGTTAATCATTCTTTGTCATTTCGAACGCAGTGAGAAATCATTAGGCTGTTAAAAAATTTTTTAGTCTCGAGACCACTAAAAATCAATCAAATAGACAAGAATTATTTGTCATCTCGACCGAAGGGAGAGATCTTATCTACTGTTAAAACTTCTTCACCCGGATTCGCTGTGACCAAAATTCTAGTAATCAAATTTGCTTATATAAAAAAAGGCGACTCTTTCGAATCGCCTTTAATTATGCTGCAATTAATTGGGCTCTTTTACTTTATCAGCATCATCTTCTTCGAATCAACAAAGGTTCTTCCTTCACTTGTGGCTCTTATCTGGTATATATAAGTTCCTGACGGAAGATTTGTTGCATCAAATGCTGCTTTCTGATATCCTGCTTCCACTGATTCATTTACCAGTGTCTTTACTAACTCTCCCAATGCTGTGTAGATCGAGATTGTTACGTTTGACTTCTCTGGCAACGAGTACTCTATAGTTGTTGCAGGGTTAAATGGATTCGGATAGTTCTGATACAGTGTGTATTCCTGCGGTGCTGTTACTTCAACTTCTATTGAGCTGCTGTATTCAAAAGTT
>DATHSU010000413.1:0-2059 GCA_035463895.1 Ignavibacteriaceae bacterium
TATACCAGGTGGATAATTCAGCAACAAGAAAACATGAAGGTACGGGAATCGGACTGGCACTAACCAAAGAATTGATTGAACTTCATAAGGGAAGAATTTCTGTAAATAGCAAAGTAGGTGAGGGCAGCGAGTTTATAATTAATCTTCCATTAGGTAATAATAAAATTAAAAAGGAAGAATTTGTAAAATTGAAGCCCGAAGAATATTTAAATGTTAACAATTTTAGTGAACCGCAAAAAGAAGAAGAAATTAATGAGCCGGATTCTTCTGCATCTGAAAACCAGGAAATAATTTTAATAGTTGAAGATAATTCTGACGTAAGGAATTACATTCGTGAGATGCTGGAAACAGATTACAAAGTAATAGAAGCCTCAGACGGTACAGACGGTGTATCAAAGGCAAAAGATGAAATTCCCGATCTTATAATTACTGATGTAATGATGCCGGAAATGGATGGATTTCAATTTGCTAAACAAATTAGAAGCGATGAAAAGACAAGCCACATCCCAATAATAATGTTAACTGCAAAAGCCAGTCTCGATGACAAAATAAAAGGACTTGAAACCGGTGTTGATGCTTACATTACCAAACCTTTCAGTGCAAAGGAATTAAAAGTAAGAGTAAAGAATTTAATTTATCAAAGAGAACAGTTAAGAAAACGTTTCAGCAAATCAACAATTATAAGACCATCCGAAGTTTCTGCAATCTCAACTGACCAGCAGTTTTTAGAAAAAACTATTAAAACCATCGAAGATAATTTTGAGGATGAGAATTTCAATATTAAAAAGCTTGCAGAAGAAGTTAATATGAGCATTTCTCAATTAAACAGAAAACTAAACGCACTTGTGGCTCAACCGGCAGGACAATTGATCCGTTCACTTCGTCTTCAGCGTTCCGCTGATCTCTTACTACAGAATGCGGGTAGTGTTGCGGAGATCTGCTACAAAGTTGGTTTTAATGATCAGGGTTATTTTACAAGAGCATTCAAAAAGCAATTTGGGGTTACTCCGAGTGAGTATAAGAAGGACTTACAGACATAAATGAGGCTAAAGCCTTTCCCTCTTTTTGTTATTTTCTCAGTTCACTAAAGTGAACAGCAATAGATTTGAGTATTTGTTATAGATTATCTATTACAGTTAGATTTATCCAACTGATACCAGTACAATTCAGAGTTTCTGGCTTCAGCTACATTAAAACGAGTTTAAAACCTTATTTATCTCTCCCCTTCTTTCATCAATTCACTAAAGTGAACTGCAACATCTGACTAATGCGCCGATAATCCCAATCTTTGCGCCGATAGTACAAGATAACACAACTCATTACTCCTACTTTTACAATAAAAATTATCCAATAACAATTTCTAAAATATTTAAAGGCAGCTATTGATAATGCTGAAAGTAAGCGGAATTTACCGGAATGGTAAAATAAATGTGTCAGGTACAAACCGCTTAATAAAATGGAGTGAGCTTAGCTTAACCGGACAACCCAATCTGCCTGATGAATATGAAGTTGAATTGACCATTTCTTTAAATAATGATGATTTTCTCTGCGGGAAGAATGAAATTGTCTGGGCGACTTATGATATGAGGCAGGCTGAAATAATACGCAGTACTCTTCTTGCACAGAACATCAATACTGAAATAAACAATATAAATATCGGAAATAAGAAACTGTTTTTAATAAATGTAACAAACAAGTCTGATGAGAAGGATGCAATAGATTTTATCTGGAAAAGTAAAACCGGTCTTCGTCTTCAACCGGATTGGACTTATCCCGAAGGTGAAGCCAATAAAAGTTTTGAGCAATGGCTCAGCGGGCAGTAAAGCAGAAAGCTTAACCCCGTATTTGAAATTGAGAGAGTTCTCAATAAATAACTAATTAACTCATTTACAAATTTCATAAGGAGATATTATGAAACACAACAAACTATTTTTAACACTTTTACTTGGCTGTTTTCTCAGCATTTTTATGCTTACGGAGAATAAGGCACAAGTTATAACAGGGAATGTCGAGTTGCAATACCAGTCTGATGTTGATGCTTTTGACGATGGGCCAGTGC
>DATHSU010000414.1:0-1741 GCA_035463895.1 Ignavibacteriaceae bacterium
AAGCTTTGTAAGATCTTGGAAACAAATTCTTTTGGTATCTGAAGTTTATCAGCAATTTCATCAGAAGGACAAACGCAGCCAGGTTCTTTAGCAGCCATGTAAAGAACTGCCTGAAGTCCATATTCGCATTTTTTTGAAAATATTACAGTCATTTTTAATAATCAGATAACTTTGTCTGATTAAAATTAAGGATAAATAATATGATTGTCAACAAGGATTGGTAAAAATTGTTGCAACGAATGCCACAGATTCAAATAACGAAAAAAATGAAACCAGCATTTACTTAAAAATCCTTTTTCTTAAACCCTCTCAGACCAAGTAGAGTAGGAATAAAAAACCATAATGCAAGTGTGGTAACCGATAAAATCATTCCTAATGAGCCGCCGAAAAATTTATTGAACAATGCTCCAGTGTAACCCATCAAGGCTGATACATCGAAATTCAGGATAAACAATATTCTTCCCAGATCGATAGGATTAAGCAGACTAATAATAAGCACTGTGTTATCAATCGGATATTCCTGAAAGAAGTAAACAAATAAGAGAATGAGTCCGTCATACACAACAGCCAATATTAACCAGAGGATAATTGCGAAGCCAAGTCCTTTTGCTTTGTCAGAAAATTTTATTGCAACGTAGAATGCAATTGCTGTGAAGATAAAAGTAAGTGAAGCACCAACAGCAAGGAGAATTATAAATCCTTCTGTTGATGAAAATGAAAAACCGTTCAGTAAAAAGCCGGCTAGTGTTCCAGCCAAAAAACCCGATGCTAACGGAATAGAATTACCAAGGTACAATCCGAGGAAAAGCGAAGTCCTGTCTATCGGCTGGCAAAGTATCATTTCTATATAATCCCTGGAGTTATAAACGAATATCGTTCCGAAGATTATACTGACAAGAGGTATAACTATTAGAACAATATTCATCATACTTATTGCGGATTTCGCACTATCAGTTTCAAAGCTCAGTAAAAGATAAGACAGAAGAAAAAAGAAAAGTGAATAAGCAATTATCCATTTACTTCTGAAAGCATTGCTGAGTTCAAACCTGATAATCTTTCCTATCAATTCCATTTAGAAGCCTCGCTCATCATATTGGCAATGGCTTTTTCTAACTTACTCTCCCCTTTGTAAGTCAGAAGTGAAAGGATGCTTCCGTCGAAACAGATTTTGCCTTCCAATAAAAATATTATATGATCTGCCATCTCTTCAATCTCACTCATTATATGAGATGTTAAAATTATTGTTTTACCTTTTTTCTTTTCATTAAGAATAATTTCTTTAAAATGACTGCTTGTAACGGGATCAAGTCCTGCTGTTGGTTCATCCAGTATTATAATTGATGGATCAAACATCAATGCAATAAGAGCACTGACTTTCTGTTTATTTCCACCGGAAAGATTTTTTATCTGTTTGCCGAGTTCTGAAGAAAGATTAAGTTTATCTATTAAGTGCTCATCAAGATTCATGCTAACACTGCGCAAATCACAAATCATTTTAGTAACTTCTTTGACGGTAAGATTTTCAGGAAAGCTTGCCGCCTGGGGCATATAACCGATATCTTTTCTGTAAAGAAAATCACCTAGAATTGATTTGTTATTAATAAGTATATCGCCGTCATCAGGTTTTACAAGTCCAAGAATAGTTTTAATGATAGTTGTCTTACCTGATCCATTTGGTCCGACTATAGCAGTGATCTTACCCGGTTCAACATTAAGTGAAATACCACGAAGCACTTCAAAC
>DATHSU010000415.1:0-11976 GCA_035463895.1 Ignavibacteriaceae bacterium
TTCCACTTAGAGTCAAAGCTAAACCTTCTGGAAGATAAAACGATAATGTAGTTACTGAATCTGCCTTTGGATAAACGAGTAAATAATAATTTTTTACACCTGTATAGAAGTGATATCCCGGGCGATAATCTATATAAGAAAGAGAATTGTCTCCAAGTTTTAAGAATGCATCAAATTCTCCTGTTAAAGGTGGAACTTGATTGGTTTCACCAAGAGAGGTATCGAGCCCGTTCGTAGCTCCCGGAAACATACCAGCAAGTAAATTTACAGTATCACCAACAGAATTATTAATCTTTATGGGTAATTCAACAGGATGCATTATTGGAGGATTATTATCATAAATTAAAAAGGTTCCGTCGCTTGTATCAAAAACACATGGATAATCGCCTATTCTTAACCTGATATTATTGGAGACAACATTCGGCACTATCCAATTATATGTATTATTAACTGAACTAACTGTATCGATAATTATCCAATCATTACCATTATTGGTTGAATACTGAAGTAGAAATGAAGAGAGGAACCAAGGGATATTTACTGAATACTGCACTGAAACTGTTTGACCTGTCTGAAAAATTTCTCCGCCCGAAGGAGAATGTAAATAAACTTCAGGCCAGGTGAGTGGACCGTTATAATAGACAACAACATTTATTCTATCAAGATTCAAAGGGACAAAAAACGTATCTGGCCCAAAAAGTAAATCGAAGGCCGCAATAGTATCTCCGGAATATCCGTTTTTAAATATCAGATATATAACCTCAGATTGAGTTTCCCAATAAATGAACATATCATTAGTGCCCGATGGATAACTCAAACTGATAGAATGTTCATAAACAAACGGCTGACCGCAACCAAATCTGATGTCTTTAATAGTTGTAATGTTAGTATCGTTAGGAAGCTTAAATCTTGCTCCAAAACTTCCCGACGGAACCTGTGGAATATTCTGTTCACCAAGCGCAGGGTCCAATCCATCAGTGCCATAAGGATCATACCCAACAATCAGTGGTTGAATGTTATCTGTTCCCGCTTTCACATTTAAAGTAAACTCCAGTTGTTGTGGAAAAATCAAATGCTGGATAAATAATATGAAGCAAAACGTTATTAAAAATTTCATCTTTATATTCCTGAAAATTTTATTTCGTCAGTATCATTTTCTTTGTTTCCATAAATGAACCTGCTTTTAGTCGGTAGAAATAAACTCCTGATACCGGATACCCGATACCGGATGCCGGATTAAACTCAACTTCGTGATAACCTGCTTCTTTATATTCATCAACAAGTGTTGCCACTTCTCTGCCGAGAACATCAAAGACTTTTATTGTTTGCCAACTGCCTACTGGCGACTGCCAACTGATTTTAGTGCTTGGGTTGAATGGGTTTGGGTAGTTTTGGTGGAGAATGAATTCGTTTGGTGTTACATCTTTATCATCGTCAACACTTACAACTATACTTGTATCGCCGAAGACAACACCATTAAGTACACAGCCCTTTAATGTTATATAAGTTTCTCCAAAATCGAAATAGAAATAAATGCTGTCCAGACCAATGCCTTGGGTTAGAGAATAAATTGGAGGATGCAATATGTATTGCTCAAAGATTTTTTTTGGTTTAATCATTCCCCACTGATTGAAGGTATCGACTCCCAACACAGTTGTATAACCATCTCCCCAATAGCCCATTCTATAGCTTTCGAGTGTATCACCAACCTCTGCCCAAAGATCATCAACTATAAATTCATCATCCGGAAAACCCGGGAAATCTGCATACCTGTATACTTTTGCTTCTGCAGAATCGATACGTTCAAGTACGAGAAAGTTCCAATTTGTCTGATCTTCTATTACAAAATATTTTTTTCCGTTCGGTGCAATAGAATCACCAAGTACCTCTCTTTTAACAATTGTAAACGTACCGCTTGGATAAGGATTATATTCAATAGTAGTAGAATTATATATCCACTTATTCCCGATAGTGAGAGGATAATACTCAAGTATATCGGAAGGAACCGGTAAGGACTTGATAATCAGTAATGAATCAGGAGTAATTTTATAAATTTTATTTCTCGTAGCCGCATACAATATATCTGCTCCCGGTTTCTTATAAATTCCAACAATTTTACTTGAAAGAATTTTATATAGTGTAAAGCTGTAACCATTGTTCGTGGATTTATATATCCTTCTTCCATCAGCAAGATAGACCAAACCTGAGTTTGAAGAATCAATGGTTATAAAAAGAGGATTATCGCTCTGGTAAGTCTTTGTCCAGGTGAAAGCATTACCTTTATTGTTGGATACATTCAGAGTATAACCGCCATAGGTTTTATTTGCACGGTAGATGAGAAACTGGTTTACATCGTAAAGAACTTTTGTGTATTGATCGAAGAATACTTTTGCAGTGTCAACAACAGATGCATTCTTTGCAAACTGACCTTCAATATCTACGCCAAATAACACATTATCATCAAAGTCAGCTAATGAAATAGCATCGAAGTTTGAAATTAAACCCATCGAGTCAAGCGGGAAGGTAAATCCGCCGTCAAAACTTCTTGCTAAGGGTCCACCGCCAAAAGCAAAGACTTTCATTGGATCCTGTTTGGATATATCAACCCGATAATATCCGCCAATTCCGCCGAAGACTATTGAATCGTTACGTGCAATGTAAGAGTGATTGTCGGGATTTATTTCTTCGCCCACATTCATAAAGTTAGTTTTATCGGGAAAGAATTCGAAGTCCCACGCAGCTTTTGCAAGCTGTCCACCGGGGAAATAATTATTGTAAGCATCAATGATGAGTTCTTCGGAAAGATCTGATGTGTTTAGTTTATACACGGGATTGTAAAGGAAGTAATCACTTCCTAATCGATACAGTAAAAACGTCTCGCCCGTTTGACTCTCGAATCCATCCAATGAATGAAAGGATTGCGGATATAAAGCTGCAGTGTAACCAAGAAGCAGGGAGAAAATTAAAATTTTCATTTGAAACCCCGTAGGAAAAATGATACTGGCCTAAACTTAGTGAATGGGTTTGATTATGTCAACAAGAAAAAGTTTGTTAAGAGGCAACTGATTTAAAGCAACCTCTGCCGTTGTATTTCAAAAAGCAGAATTCCGGCTGCAACCGAAACATTTAATGATTGAATTTTACCTTTCATTGGTATCCGGACAAGAATGTCGCAATTGTCTGCGGTGAGTTTTCTTATACCCTTTTCTTCATTTCCTACAATCAAGGCTATAGGCATTTTATAATCGACTTCGGTGTAAGATTTTGAGTTGTCTAAAGATGAACCAATAATCCAGTATCCGTTTTCCTTTAACTCTTTTATTGACTGTGCAAGATTATTAACCGGACAAATTTTAACATGCTCTGCTGCACCGGCAGATGTTTTCAAAACCGTTTCATTTATTGGTGCGGTATTATGTTTTGTTATTATTATTCCATCCACACCACTGCATTCAGCAGATCTGATAATTGCACCTACATTGTGTGTATCCTGGATTGAATCGAGGATTAAAAGAAGAGGAAGAGCCTCACCCAAACCCTCTCCTAAGGAGAGGGCTTTATTATCTTTAATTTTTGCATCTTCAATTAATTCTTCAAGAGTGTAGAACTTTTGAAATGATTTTAGTGCGGCAACTCCCTGAGCTATTTTGTCTTTGGTAATTTGTTTGAACTTATCAGAAGAAACCTGGTTTACTTTTACTCCCCTTTTCTTAGCCGCAACTATTATAGAATTTATAATCGCACCCTGCTGACCATAGAGAATGTAAACCTGGTCAATTTTTTCACCTGAATTAAGAGCTTCAAGTACCGGTTTCCTTCCAATGATCAGGTTCATCACAAACTCATTTCATAAATTCATTTGAGTATGAGTTCAATTCGTCATCTAACTCGAATGTGCAGAATAACCTGTTATTTTCTTTTTCAGGAAGAAAAGTTTTAACAATCTTAATTTCTTTTTTATAAATATTAAAATCCAGAACAGCACTGTTAATTGAGCCATCCTGCTTTATGATATTTAAAGTATGCTCTCCATACAATTCCTCAAATTCCACATTTGCATAAGCCGGCTGAACTTTTGACATATAATCATTTTTTGCGGTCAGTCCGAGTATGCTTATATCAATATTCTTCTTTGATTTATTTGCTTTAACTGTAATCTCGTAGTTAAGGAATGAAAACATTTTTATTGTTTCTATTGTAAATCTGTATTTCTGAGTTGCTTTTACAGTATCTCGATGAAAGTAAATTCTGCAGTTAAATTCAATCTCCGACTCCTTTTTCATCGGGGTTGTATCTTTCAATTTATCAATAGTCTTTTCCCGTGCTTTAGGAATTTTAGGAATGTTCTTTGGTTTTTTCAGTGCCATTATTATTTAACCTCAGAAATAATTTTATTGATTTCGTCCTTCTTGAATATTTTCTGCTGACCATCTGCCATATTTTTCAGAAGCAATTCTCCTCTGCTATATTCATCACCTCCGATAAATAACACATATTTTGCATTCAATTTATTAGCTTCACGCATCTGGGCTTTAGTGCTTCTGTTAAGGTAGTCAAATTCAACCGATAACTTTTGACTGCGCAAAAGAGATCCGATCTCAGCAACTGTTGATTCGAGTCCTTTATCAATTCTTATCAGGTAAACATCAATTGATGGATCAGGCAGCGTAAAACTGTTTTCATTTTCGCAGGCGAGAAGAATTCTTTCCATTCCCGCGGCGAATCCCACACCCGGAGTAGGCTTACCGCCAAGTTCTTCGATTAGCAAATCGTATCTGCCGCCGCCGCATAAAGCACTTTGCGAACCGACTTTATTGCTTATCACTTCAAATGTGGTTTTAGTATAATAATCCAATCCTCTTACTAATGCGGAATCAACCTCAAATGGAATTCCGACCTTTGTTAAATATTCTTTTACTATTTCAAAGTCATTTTTGCTTTCTTCATCGAGATAATCGATCAGCAGCGGAGCATTTTTCATAATTTCCTGATCGGATTCAATCTTGCTGTCGAATATTCTAAGAATATTTTTATCAAATCTTTTCCTGCTCTCTTCGGTCAGTTTATCCTTTTTATCAGATAGAAAATCCCTCAGTTTATTTTTATACTCTTCTCTTGACTGAGGAACTCCGAGAGAGTTTATCTTTACAACAAGATCTTTTAACCCGAGTTGTTTGAAAATATTGTAACTCATTTCAATCATTTCCGCGTCAAGCAGCGGTGAAGTGCTGCCGATTGCTTCCGCACCAAACTGATGAAACTGGCGGAACCTTCCTGCCTGAGGTCTCTCCTGTCTGAACATTGGAGAGATGTAAAAAAGTTTATTTAACGGTTGTAGTGTTCCGAGTGAATGTTCAATATAAGCTCTTACTACTGCGGCAGTCATTTCCGGTTTAAGTGTAATGCTGGTTTCACTGCGATCAAGAAATGTGTACATCTCTTTGCTCACGATATCGGTTCCCTCGCCAATACCGCGTGCGAATAGAGCCGTTTCTTCAAATACCGGAGTTCTGATTTCTTTATAGTTGAAGTTTGCGAATACTTCTTTTACAATATTTTCTAAATAATACCACCTGTTTATATCGGATGGCAGAATATCTTTTGTACCTGTTACTGCTTTAATCATTTTTCTGCTGAATAATTTAATATTTAAACATCACCAAAGTGTTTTTCTTCTTCCTTAAATAAATAAATAATTTCCTCCGTGGTGCTTGCATCGGTTAGTCTTTCCCTGAAATCATCCTTGTTCATCAGTCTTGATATTCTGCTAAGTAATTTAATATGAGAACTAACGAGAGTATCTTTCCCAACCAGAAGAAATATTAAATTCACCGGTTTACCATCAAGAGAATCATATTCAATGCTTTTTGAACTTTTGCCGAATGCACCTAAAATTTCTGTTACGGCTGAGGTTTTTCCGTGAGGAATGGCAAATCCTTTACCGACTCCGGTTGACATTATCAGTTCCCTGTCCATTACTGCAGTTTTTACTTTTTCCAGATCAAGTACGCGCGGATCATCTTTGAACAGATCAAGTAATTCATTTAGCACATCATTCTTTTTCGTGCTGTTCAATTCTGATATAACTAAATTGGTGTTTAAAAGATCAGAGACTTTCATTCAACCATCCGAAAGAATTATGGTTAAGAGGATTTTTTAATTATAACTTGAAATTTAGTTATTGCTTAGTAGTTAAGCAATTAGAAAAACCTGATTAGTCTTACTCTATTTTTTTTGAAAACTATTTCTTTAAAAAAATATGATGGATTAAAAAGTAAAACTGAGATGATTTTGAAAGCAAAAGGAAAATATCCTAATTCATCATAGCAGTTAAACGAAGAAGTGCGTTTTTTGCAAGTTCATAATTCGGATTTACGGCAAGTGCATCTGAATAGTATTTTCTTGCGGTGAACCAATCACCTTTCTTTTCATAAACACGTCCGAGATTAAAATAGGGATAGTGTCTCGGTTCATAATCTGAGGCTTTTATAGCTTTATCAAGCCAGTAAACTGCCTCATCGTATTTACCAAGATTTATGAGATATGAGCCTATGTCGTTATAAGGATTTCCAAATTCGGGATCTAAATCTATTGCGATTTTACACTCTTCAATGGCTTCCTCGTATCTGCCGTATAAGCTGAAAGCCCAGCCTAAAAATGTATGCGCCTTAGGTGTCGGGAAATAATCAATGGATTTCCTGTAAGCATCAATTGCCTCTTTAATATTTCCGCTTAAATGAAGCTTATAGCCCTGATTAAAGTACTCGGCTGCTAACGATATTTTATCTTTATCTACCATAAATATTCAATTCTGTCAGAATTTCAATTTCTAATTAAATAATTCATCAAATAAATGCAACATATTATTGAGTTATGTGACTTTAGTACCATTATAACAATATTTAGGAAATGTAAGTTTCCCGACACTTTATGTTAAAGTGTACAAATATTTTGCCGGTATGAAACTATTTTCTGTTATGTGCGGTTTTACAAATAAATTAAATACGAGGTAAAAAAATGAGAGACGGACAGGTAAGATTTACTGAAATTGGAGATAATCACGTTCCGACTTCTATCGAGACACCGATACGAACTGATGCTTTTGAAATAGATGATGAACTGAAAATTGAACTCATTGAGAAAAAATTCAAAGACATTATGGAAGTATTAGGATTGGATCTTACAGATGACAGTCTTAAGGATACTCCTAGACGTGTTGCTAAAATGTACGTTAAGGAAATATTCAGCGGATTGAATCCTGAAAATAAACCTGCAATAACTTTGTTTGATAACAGATACAAATTCAGTGAAATGCTGGTTGAAAGAAATATTTCCGTTTACTCTTACTGCGAACATCATTTTGTACCAATAATAGGAAAAGCACACGTAGGATATTTTTCAAACGGTAAAGTAGTGGGCCTTTCTAAAATTAATAGAATAGTTCAGTACTTCAGCAAGCGTCCGCAGGTTCAGGAAAGATTAACAGTTCAGATAGCTGAAGAATTAAAGATAGCTTTGCAAACAGAAGATGTTGCAGTAATAATTGATGCAGATCATTTATGTGTGGCTTCAAGAGGAGTAAAGGATGTAAGCAGCTCAACCCTTACTTCCAGCTATCACGGAAAATTCTTAAACAATAATACCCGAAACGAATTTCTAAAGTATGTTTACGATGGTAAGAAATAGCGATTTGACGAGCACAAGTAAAAGCCCCGACAAAAAATCGGGGCTTTTTTATTTAGTGTTTGAATTTCTTACCTAAAAATTTTTATCTGTCGTAACAGATAAAATGATATCCATAAAAATGCATTCCGAAACGATGATCATTCTCATTTAAATGTTTTTAATGATTGTGCGGTCGATGTTCTTCAAGGTTCTGTCGAGCATCAGCAACCGAATATTCCTTAAGATCCATATTACAAAGCGGACAGCTTCCTGTCTCATCTGATATTACCTCCCAATCCATAGGGCATTGGTAAACGTTACCGTCTTTATTTTCATCCAGGGAGGCAACATTTACACTATAGTCTCTGATAATTGGAGAGTGAACCTGATCCATTTCCTGTTCGTGCATTGAATCATGGTCGTCGTTGTTTCCACAACTTAAGAGAGAAAAGGATAATACTACGGATAAAACTAATCCGAAAAATTTAATTCCAGCTTTCATAGCTAACTCCTTTTTTTGTTTTGAAGAAAATGACTTAAATAATATAGGAAATTTCGAAAGACAATTAGATGTATTCTGTATTTCTTTGATATTTCATCAATGCTGATGTTCTATTGGTGGCTTTGGTTCATTGCTGACTTCTTGATAACTATCCACCGAACTGATTTTCTTTGTTACTTCACCGCAGGTTAACATCATATCACCGAAATAAGGATTAAGTATTTTATCAGATTCACTTAACCAGTAAGCACCTTTATCATCAAAAGCCATCGGGCAGAACTGAACATATACCATATCAATTGTTAATCCGAAAAGCTCAGCAGATTCAATCAGCGCATCGGATAATGGTTCGAAATGTTTCCGCTGTTCTTCAATATCTTTTGCATTGGAAACTGCCTCAATTGATTTTCTCAACTGATCTTCTTTTTCCATCCATTGATGATGAGCTTTATCATCCAGTAAATTCATATCTATTGCTTTTAATGATTGGGAAACTCTCCCCGAAGTATTTTTTGTTGCAGTAAAATCACTTTTTACCAAAGCATTTTTCAAATCAAAATAACGTTTGGTTAAATCCGTCAATTGAGATTTGAATTTATTGGTGACAGAAATCCTTTTACTTACAGGGCGGTTCATCATACTGTAATTACCGCTTAACTGTGCAGCAGCATCTATTGCAAAAACTCCGTTTATTACAATTTCTTCCCCTTCCTGCAAACCATTTTCTACAACATAAAAATCACCTGCAAGCGGACCTAAAATTATTTCCCGCATTTCGAAAGAAGGAAATTCACTGCCCGGCACTTTTACATAAACAACGGATCGTGTGCCTGTCCACAAAACAGATGTTTTAGAAATCAATAATGATTTCCCTTTAAGCCCGGTCTGAGCAGAAAATTTTGATTTGATTTTTCCTTTAACAAACATTTCAGGTTTTAACTGCATGCCCGGATTATTTACTTCCATTCTTACAGAGGCCGTCCGTGTTTGGGGATTTATAAGTGGATCAATGAAAGTAACAGTTGAAGTGAATTCTCTTCCTGGTAAGGAAGCGATGGTAAAATCAACTTTGTCGCCGGTGCTCACAACTGACAGATCTTGTTCATAAGCATCGAGCATAACCCAGACAGAACTGAGATCGGCAATTTCAAAAAGAACACTTCCTTTGTTAACATAATCTCCAGTTGAGATATTTCGACTCATTACAATTCCTGAAATCTGTGCATAGACATCAAATTCAGTTATAATTTCACCTCTGCTTTCAATTGCATCAATCTGCTTCTCATTAATTTTCCAAAGACTTAGTTTTTCTCTTACTGCATTATAAAGTGATGGATTAATTTGTTTGTTCTTTGCCGCTTCTATTAATTCTTTTTGTGCAGTTACCAATTCGGGTGAATAAATGCTTGCCATTTTCTCCCCCTTAATTACTGTCTGTCCGGTGAAATCAACAAAGAGTTTTTCGATTCTGCCTGAATAGTTGGCAGTGATTACAGCTAACTTCTTTTCGTTCGGTACAATCTTACCGGTTAAATAGACTTCATACTCTGGTGTTGTGTAACTTACTTTTGCAGTCTGCACGTTTGCCAGTGCTATTGCTTCAGCAGACATAGTATGAATGAACAAATTTTGCTCGCCTAGATTGCTTTGACCTGCTAAAGGAATCAAATCCATTCCGCATAGTGGACATTTACCAGGTTCGTTCTGCCGGATCTGAGGATGCATCGAGCAGGTCCAGATTGTTTCTTTTGAAACTTCAGTTTGATGAAGCGTTGTATCATTGTTGCCGCCGCCGAACAGCAGCCAGCCAAAAAAGAGTCCGCCTGCCAACACAAGTGCAAATTGAAATATCCGGTTTTTAAATATTGATTTCATAAGATTATTCTCACTCATTATTTCACTTCATTGATTTCTTTAATAGTTGTGCATTAAAAGCAACTATAATAGTGCTCATGCTCATTAATACCGCTCCGATAGCAGGGCTTAATACTATTCCAAAATTATAAAGGGCACCTGCAGCTAAAGGAATAGCAATAATGTTGTAGCCTGTTGCCCAGACAAGATTTTGCATCATCTTTTTGTAAGTAGCTCTTCCAAACAAAATAAGATCTGCAATATCCATAGGATTTGAATTTACCAGAATTATATCCGCAGTTTCAGCAGCTACGTCAGTACCGGATCCGACTGCAATACCAACATCCGCCTGAGCAAGAGCGGGTGCATCATTTACACCATCGCCGGTCATTGCAACAAACTCACCTTTCTTCTGAAGCTCTTTTACTTTTTCTAATTTTTCATGCGGTAAAACATTGGCAATAAAACCATCCATCTTCAGTTCTTCACTTACTTTTTTAGCTACCTTTTCATTGTCGCCAGTAAGCAATAAGTTTTTAATTCCTTTATCCTTTAAAACTTTTATTGCTTCAAAAGATTTTTCACGTATTTGGTCCGCTAATGTGAAATAGCCTTCCATTTTATTATCAATTAATAGATAAACAACAGTTCCGGCAGATTCATTTAGTGCTGTTGCAGGAACTTCAATGTTCTTTTCCTTAAGATAATTAGGACCTATAATGTGTATTTGTTTACCTTCAACAATTCCTTCAAGTCCTTTACCTGGCAGGTAATTAAATTTTTCAGATTCAGGAATTTTGATCCCTTCTTCTTTTACCTTTTTTATTAATCCGATGGCAATATAATGTTCGGAATGCTGTTCGATTCCGGATGCCAGTCTGAGAAGCTCATTCTTATCATATTGAGTATTCAGAACTTCTATTCCTGATAATTCATGTGAGCCTTTGGTTAATGTGCCTGTCTTATCAAAAACGATAGTTGTAATCAATCTGGCATTTTCAAATGCGGTGCGGTTGCGTATAAGCAATCCTTTTTTTGCAGACATCGTTGTTGAGATTGCAACTACCAGAGGAACTGCAAGTCCTAATGCATGCGGACAGGAGATAACCATTACAGTTACCATTCTTTCAAGTGCGTAAACAAATTCAAATCCCATAGCAAGCCAGACAATTAATGTGATTATACCGCCGCCTAGAGCAACAAACGTAAGAATTTTTGCAGCACGGTCGGCAAGGTTTTGTGTTTTCGATTTAACTTTCTGAGCATCTTCAACAAGCTTGATTACTTTGTTCAGATAGCTGTCTTTGCCGGTATGTAAAACTTTTATCTTTAAAGAACCATTCCCATTTACAGACCCACCGATAACACTATCTTCCTTTTTCTTTTTAACGGGTTTGCTTTCACCGGTTAACATGCTTTCGTCAAGATGACTTTCACCTTCAAGTACAAGTCCATCAACCGGAATTTTTTCTCCGGGCTTAACCATAACGACATCATCAGCTTTTAAATCTTCGACTGGTACATCCTTAGTTTCGCCATTTTGAACAATGTGAGCAGTTGAAGGCATCATTTTTACAAGCAGCTCTAATGCCTTCGAAGCACCCTTAATCGATTTCATTTCAAGCCAGTGACCGAGCAGCATAATATCAATTAAAGTTGCCATCTCCCAGTAAAAATCCATTCCTTCAAGTCCAAGCGTTACAGCAAAACTGTATGCCCACGCAGCGGTAATAGCAACTCCTATTAATGTCATCATTCCGATGCTGTTTGTGCGGACTTCATCATACAGACCTTTTAAGAACGGAAAACCACCATAGAAAAAAATGAATGTTGCCAGCACACCAAGAACATATTTATCACCAGGGAATGATAGTTCAAAGCCAAGCCATTGCTGTATCATGTGCGATAAAGCCAGAACCGGTATGGTTATAATAGTACTGATTATAAATTTCTTC
>DATHSU010000416.1:0-2340 GCA_035463895.1 Ignavibacteriaceae bacterium
AAGTATCAGATAACGGAATCGGCATCCCCGAACACAAACTAAAAAATATTTTCGATAGGTTTTACCAGGTGGATGATTCTTCACAAAGAAATTACGGAGGTTCAGGAATTGGACTGTCTCTGGTAAAAGAGTTAGTTGATCTGCATAAATGGGAAATCACCGTCTGCAGCAGTGAAGGTAAGGGAGCATTATTCACTTTAATAATTCCGTTGGATGATCATTGCAGTCAAGTATCCGAAAAGAAATTTACAACGTTACCTGATTATAAAGATGAAGATGAGAATTACTTGCTTTCATCGAAAGCTGCTACAAATAGTTTTGATTTATTGGAAAAGATTTATACTGAAAAAACCGATTCAGTTGAAGCAAAACAAACAATACTAATAGTAGAAGACTCAGAAGATTTAAGAAAATATTTGTCAAGTTTGCTCAAAGACAGTTATATAATTTATGAAGCTTCAAATGGTGAAGAAGGTGTTAAATCGGCGAACGAAATTTTACCTGAGCTTATCATCAGTGATGTTATGATGCCCTCAATGGATGGAATTGAGTTTTGCAGAAAAATTAAATCTGAGTGGAAAACCAGTGACATTCCAATAATACTATTAACCGCAAGGGCATCCTTTGAAAGCAAACTTGAGGGTTTAGAAACAGGAGCTGATGACTACCTGAAAAAACCATTCGATTCAAGAGAATTGTTTGTAAGAATAAAAAATCTGCTTGAGCAAAGAAAACGAATAAGGGAAAAATTAAGTAAAGAACTTTCTCCCCTGCCGGAAATAGATAAACTTGAAACAAACGATCAAAATCTTGTCAGGCGTGCTTATGAAATAGTTGAACTTAATCTTGATAAAACTAATTTCAGCACAGATCAGCTGGCTAAGGAATTATTTTTAAGTCGTTCACAACTTCACAGAAAATTTTCTGAAATAACAGGACAGGCACCGGGAGAATTTATAAGAACAATAAAACTAAAACACGCGGCCAAAATGTTACTTGAGAAAAAATTGCCTGTAACACAAATTGCTTATGCAATTGGTTTTTCAAGTCCGGCACAGTTTTCAAGAGCTTTTTCAAAACAGTTTAACTGCACACCCTCCGAATATTCCTCCGTCAAAACGCCCGAATAAAGTCAATATTCGCAGCTTTTTAATTTTGCAACAAAACAGCAAGAGAATGACACAAATCAGATAGTCATTTCCTTTCTAAGCTTTTAGATTTGGCCACGCAAATAAATCTAAATAAACCAACACCCTTAAAACATTTGAAAAAGAAGAAAGATATGGAAGATAATACCATCCTGCTCGAAAAGAAGGAAAAATTTATTTCAAGGATAATAATTGCTGTTTCGATCATAGTCGGTGTATTAATAACTGTTTTATTGATAGGATTAGCGAGTTTATTTAATTAACAAAAAGGAGACAAAAATGAACACAATAAAATTTTCATACACAGTCATACTGGTCCTTTTAGCGGGAATGGCTTTTGCTCAGTCATCATTTGAAGGCAGAGTTATCTTCGAAGTTAAAGAAGACGGAAAAAGTCAGATTATGGACTACTATGCAAAAGACAAAAAATTCCTGATGAAAATGCCCGATAAGGGGGGATCAATTCTTTTTGACAGTAAACAGTTCAAAATGTACGTCATCATGGATGAGCAAAAAATGTATATGGAAACTACAATGATGCCGATGAGCACAGCAACAGGTGGTGGTACAATTACAAAAACAGGTGAAACCAAAAGTATTCTTGGGTATGATTGTGAAAAATTCCTTTTCACTCAAAAAGATATGAAGGGTGAAGCATGGATGACTAAAGAACTTGGCGCTTTCATGTTTTTTATGGAATCACAGGAGGAAATGCCGGGATGGCAAGCCGAAGTTCTGGATGCCGGATATTTCCCGCTGCATGTAACTCAGCACGATACACGAAGGGATGTAACGGGTGTTTATGATGTAAAAGAAGTTACTCCCTTGAAGCTCAGTGATGATTTATTTGAACTGCCTTCATCATATAAGAAATTTGATCTGATGAATCTTGGCGGTTTCGAGAATCTATTTAATAAGTGATTACCATAAACATCCTATCACGCAGAAATCTGTAATTTTTGATGCAAGTAGTTTATCAAGCTGTGTTTACTTCTACAAATTGCAATCAGGAAGTTTTACTGAAACTAAGAAGATGTTACTTTTGAAATAAATTTTAGTGGAGAGCAGGAGCAGTTTATTATGAAAATTAAATTAATGTTGTTACTAATTTGTCTTATCATCACTGTGAATAATTTTCCACAGGTACAATTCACTTCGCACGTTATTACAATGAATGCACCTAATTCTGAAG
>DATHSU010000417.1:0-4463 GCA_035463895.1 Ignavibacteriaceae bacterium
TATCATAGTGTTTCACAACAAGCTGATAATGAGCATCTGTCACTTTGGCTCTGTTCACCCAATGGTCAATAACTCCGCTATGCACAAAGTGCTTAATTATTTTTATAGTTTCTTCAGCTACTGCATCCTGTGCCTGCTGAGTTGAGGCGCCGATATGATGTGTTACATAAATATTCGGATTGTTCTGCAGTTTTGAGGTTACCTCACCTGACTTGCTTTCGGGTTCACCCTTAAAAACATCACAGGCATAACGGATATTTTTTTCTTTTATTGCTTCAAGAAGATCTTCTTCCACAACAATATCCTGACGGGAAGTATTTACAAGGTATGCGCCATCTTTAATATAACTGAACATCTGTTTGTTGAACAATCCTTTTGTCTGGGGAGTGGCGGGAAGATGTATTGATACTACATCGCACAATGGTAAAAGTTTATCCATCTCACTGAAATCTTTTATTTGAACGCCTTCAATTCTGGTAATATCTTTTCCGTAAACATTCATTTCAAAAGAAAGTGCGCGTTTAGCTACTTCTTTTCCAATGTTTCCAACACCAATAAGACCGAGAGTTTTTCCTTTTAATCCTTTGCCTTTTGAATATTTATCCTTGTTCCAGACCCCATTATTAAAATCACTTACGTTATCAGGGATGAAACGATCGAGCGAAATCATTAAGCCAATAGCTAGTTCTGCAACTGCAACAGCGTTCATTCCGGGACAGTTTGCCACATACACACCTCTTTTATTGGCGGCAGCTATATTGATATTATTAACTCCTGATCCTGCTCTGATTATAAGGTTTAGCTTTTTCGAATTATTAATGGTTTCTTCAGTAACAATTGTAGAGCGGACAACGAGAATATCTACATCTTTTGCTGCCTCGGGAAGATCTTTTTCACCAAACTTTGGTTGATAAAGAACTTCAAGATCCAATGAGTTAAGTTCATTGATATATTTATCAGGAAACTTATCTGCAATTAATACTTTAATTTTCATAACAGCCTCTTTTATTTTTTGTCGATTGATTAAGGTAACCCGGGGAATGAATCCACGAATTTAATTTTTATATCCGGAAATGATTCTACTATCTGAACTTTTAAATCAGGAAAAGATGTTACAATCTGCCATTGTCCGCAATAATCGGGAAATGCATCTACAAGTTTTACTTTTAGATCAGGAAAAGACTCCACTAACTGAACTTTTATGTCTGGAAATGATGTAACAAACTGTATTTTGCCGTAAAGCTTCATGCCACTGAATTTGCAGTCTTCATCAACTTTGTTTGAAGCAGTATACTCCGTGTAAAAAGATTCATCATTAATCTTATCATTTACCCTGCCTGATGTGATAAATGAAATTGATATTGCAATAAGTACGAAAAACAATGCAACGAACAAAGAACTTTTTATAATATTTTTCTTTTCCTGTTTCATACTACAATTTAAAAGCAGTTAAAAATTTTTAATCAAAATTATTTAAGCATTGGAATTTTAACATTCCATTTTCGGGCATTTTCTATAGCCTGTTCATAACCGGCATCGGCGTGGCGAATGATGCCCATACCTGGATCATAAGTCAGTACGCGTTCTAATCTTTCTTCAGCTTCTTTTGAGCCATCAGCCACCACCACCATACCGGCATGAATTGATTTGCCAATTCCAACCCCTCCTCCGTGATGTACAGAAACCCAGCTTGCGCCGCCTATTGCATTTAATAATGCGTTAAGAATCGGCCAGTCGGCTATTGCATCGCTTCCATCAATCATTGCTTCGGTCTCTCTGTTGGGTGATGCTACGGATCCGCAATCCAGATGATCCCTTCCAATAACAATAGGCGCTTTAACTTTTCCATCTGCAACAAGTTTATTGAAGATTTTACCCATCTTAGCTCTTTCGCCGTAACCAAGCCAGCATATCCTGGCGGGCAGTCCCTGGAAGTGAACTTTCTTTTGAGCCATATCAATCCAATTCATTAATAATTTGTTTTCAGGGAAAGTTTCTCTCACTGCCTGGTCGGTTACATAAATATCTTCAGGATCACCGGATAAAGCAACCCATCTGAAAGGTCCTTTTCCATCACAGAAAAGAGGACGAATAAACTCAGGTACAAAACCGGGAATATCAAAAGCATTGAATAACCCGTTTTCTTTTGCTTCACCTCGTATATTATTACCATAATCAAAAACGATTGAACCCCGTTTTTGAAATTCCAGCATTGCCTCTACGTGTTTCACTATCGTTTCTCTGGAAAGAAGAATATATTTTACAGGATCAGATTTTCTTAATTCCAATGCTGCTTCAAAGCTCATTCCCATTGGTACATAACCATTTAAAACATCGTGCGCCGAAGTTTGGTCTGTTACAATATCCGGAATTATTCCATGCTTAATTATTTCGTGATGAACTTCACCAGCGTTACCAATCAGGCCAACTGAAATTCTATCGCCTTTTGCCATAGCATTTAAAACTTTTTCCAAAGCATCATCAAGATTATTGGTCAAATAATCTAGGTAGCCGGTGTCAATTCTTTTTTGTGCACGTGTCCTGTCAACCTCAACTCCCAGAAAAGCAGCCCCGTTAAAAGTAGCAGCAAGCGGCTGAGCTCCACCCATTCCGCCGAGTCCAGCAGTGAGAACCAATTTGCCTTTCAAAGAACCGTTAAAATACTTTCTGGCGCACTCAGCAAAAGTTTCGTAGGTACCTTGAAGAATTCCCTGTGAGCCAATATAGATCCAGCTTCCTGCAGTCATCTGACCATACATCGTTAAGCCTAACTTTTCAAGCCTGCGGAATTCATCCCACGTTCCCCAATCAGGAACAAGCATTGAATTTGAAATTATAACCCGAGGTGCGTTTGTATGTGTTCTGAATATTCCGACTGGTTTACCAGATTGCACCAATAGTGTTTCATCATCCTCAAGATTTTTTAGCGAATTAATAATTGCCTCGTAAGACTCCCAATTACGGGCAGCTTTACCGCTTCCTCCATAAACAACAAGATCTTCGGGTTGCTCGGCAACTTCAGGATCCAGATTATTCATCAACATTCTCATAGCTGCTTCCTGAATCCATCCTTTACAGGAAATATCTGTACCTGTGGGAGCTTTAATTATTTTCTTTTCTATTATCATCTGAAAAATTTATCCTCTGAAATGATTATCAAGCATATTATTGTATTGAGTTAACATTGATTTGTAAAGCCATCTTTTAAAAAACCATGCCTTATCCATACTTTTTTTTATGAACTTAAAATTTTCTTCAAGTTGATGTGTAAGTCGTGTTTTCTCATCCCTTGTCAGTTTAACAATTTCGGTTCCCGCATTAAGTTTTTCAATTATTGATTTAAATGCCCTTTCTTCTGCGAATAGTCTGTTATCACCGGCAACCTGTTTCAATGCCTGTTTGCAGTAATTAACGAGAAGTTTCTTTTCGTTCTTATCGAATTCAAAATTATAATTTGCGAACAGTTTCTTCATTGTTTCCTTCTGTTGTTTTAAATGATAATAATTGTTCACGGATTTTCTGATATCCGGGTTTAATTACATTATAGATATAGTGAAGTCTTTCTTTATGTGGAATGAAAGCGGATTTCATTGAGTTGATAGTTATCTTTTCAAGATCATCAAAGCTCAGATTAAAAAAATTAATCGCAGTTAAAAATTCTTTAGTCATATCAGTATCGCTCATCAAACGGTCATCAGTGTTAATGGTAACCCTGAATTTTTCTTTGAACAAAATACCGAAGGGATGATTCTCTATCTTATCAACCGCGCCGGTATGAAGATTACTAGACAGACAAATTTCGAGTGGTATTCGCTTATCAAGTACATATTGAGCTAAATCACCAAATCCAAAGACACATCCTTCATCATCAAAAATTATATCTTCAAGTAACCTTGTGGCGTGACCAATCCTGTGGGCTCCGCACCATTGAATTGCCTGCCATATCGATTCCTTACCGAAAGCCTCTCCGGCGTGAATAGTAATATTAAAATTAGATTTTTGAATAAATTGAAATGCCTCAACATGCTTTTTGGGAGGATAGCCACCTTCTTCACCAGCCAGATCAAAACCAACCACACCCTGTCTTCTGAAATTTACAGCCAGTTCAGCAATCTCTAAAGTGTTTTTCATATTTCGCATGCCGCATAAAATCAATCCGTATCCAACACCAAAATCCCGTTTACCTCTTTCAAGTCCTTCCAATACTGCTTTAACTGTATCTTCAAGATACAGTTCCTTTTCTGTATGTAAAATGGGTGCAAATCGGGTCTCAACATAAACTACACCATCCTTATGCATATCTTCCATCATTTCATACGCAGCGCGTTCCAGGTTTTCTTTGGTTTGCAATACGGCAACGGTATGTTCAAAGCCCTGTAGGAATTCAACAAGACTTCCCTTATTAGCCCCACGGTGAAACCAATTACCAAGTTCAGCAGGATCCTGAGTAGGCAGTTTTTTAT
>DATHSU010000418.1:0-2421 GCA_035463895.1 Ignavibacteriaceae bacterium
ACTTTAACATCTCTTCGTACGCCTTCCACATCCTGTAAGTACCAGAGTGGAAAAGTATCATTATCGCCATTAGTAAACAGAACCCCATTTGGAGCACAGCTTTGGAGAAGATTGTATGAATAATCCCATGGTACCCAGTTATTAGATCTGTCATGTGTGAAGTAATTAGCCTGCAGCATCTTCACAGGAACAAGAACTATTCCTGCAGCAAGAATTCCGTAAACCGTGGCATTGCGCAAAGCCCTGCCGGATATTTTTGTCAAGGCTATATCGATAAGACCCCTTATTCCGAAAGCAATCCAAATTGCATAAACGAAAAATGCTCCGACATAAAAGTAATCTCTTTCTCTTGGCTGAGGCTGCTGCTGATTTTGGTAGAAGGCAGTCAGATATCCCATAAGAATAAACATGATCATAAAAACGGAAGCCATCTTCCAGTCTTTTCTGAAGTGGAAATAAATACCAAGCAGTCCTATTAAAAACGGAATTCCAAAAAGCGAATCTTTTACATCACCGGCAAAGTTAACCGCAATTAATTTTCCAAACACATTTCCAATTGCATTAAATGGTGCTATGTTAGCGCCTTGATCCTGGGTCCAGCCCTCTCTTCCAGCAAAATTCCAAAGGAAATATCTTGTCATCATATGATTCATCTGATAGGTGTAGAAGAAATCAAGATCGGAAGAGTAATTATTATAAACAATCTGCTGGTGCGGTTCAGTGGCAAATCTTCTTTTAAATATTGGAAAATCACCAAACTGTTCGCGGTTAAGATATGGTAAAAGCTTTTGCAGATCATCCGGACTATTCTGATTCATTGGCGGGTTTTGCCCTGAACGAATAATTACCATAGTGTATGTAGTATAGCCTAAAAGGATAAAAACAAAAGAAGTAATTACTAAATGGAGCGTTGGCTTATTGTTTTTAACGGTATACCTTATTCCCAAAGCCAAAATACCAAATACAATTAAAATAGCAATTATACCGGTTAAGGCATTATTACCTGCTACATAACCTATAATAGATGGGAATATTTTTACAATTCCCGGATAAATAACAAATAAAGTTCCACCGGCAATTATTAAGGTGAGATAGAAAGAATTTTTGTTTAGAAGTTTCTTCCATAATACTGCGATAAAGATAGCGCTTAACCCTGCAATTACAAGCAAAAAACGTTGATCGAAGGCTTTATATTCTTCGGGTGTTGGAGGAACGCTGGCTTTTTGTGCACCCCATAATGCAGCAGAAATAAGAATAGCGACTGCCGCATGGATAAGAAGAATATATCCTGTTTTTTTCAGCGCATCATCATCGGTTACATACTTTCTAAAAATAATAATCATAACAACAGGGACTGCGGGGAGAATGCTCATCAGGTGAACACCCGTAGATAAGCCCATTAGGTAAGCAATCATCAGCAGGTATTTTTCATTATCCTTCTCATCTGCTCTTTGATGCCATCGAAGGGCAAGATAAATAGTTGATGAATATAGCAGCGCCGATAAACCATCCAGTTCGGCCTCGACTCCGTTAAACCAGAAAGTGTCGCTGAATGATAAAGATAAAGCACCAATTGCTGCAGCAAAGTAGGTAGCCATTGCATCAAGAGGATTTTTATATTCTTTACCCCTGTAATTTTCAATAAGCTTTACAGCAATTAAATAGAGAAAAAATATGGATAAAGCACTGCTTATTACAGTCAGCAGATTTATTCTGTAACCCACATTTTCACCAAAAGGAATCATTGAAAAAATTCTTCCTAAAAGTACATGAAATGGAGCTCCGGGTGGATGAGGTATTTGAAGATAATAAGCTGCAGCAGCACGTTCACCCGGGTCCCAGAAAGAAACCGACGGTTGAACTGTTAAATAAAGAACGATAAGGGAAATGATAAATACAGCAGCCGCAAATATTTTATTAATCAAACTTAAATTCATTGTTACCTCAATAATGAAACTGGGTTTAAAAATAGCTTAATGGTTTATTATCAAGCAATATTAAAATGATTTAATGCACCGAAGGGTAATTGTCATTCGTCACTTTTCTTGAAGAAATGATCATACTTAGATTTATCAACACTCTGATGATATTTATGATATAATTCTTTTAATCTTCTCATTGAAACCGAATCAAAATCCTCATCATCTTTTTGTCTTTTGATGAACATTTTGTAATCCGCCAGCTCTTTTGTATCTAATTTAACAACGTGCTTTTTTAGTTCATCAAGCAGTTTTTGCTGATCCCGGTAAGACATTTTAAGCCTCAATTAAAAGTTATTTTTAACGGCGTAAAATAACGATTCTTGCTTTAGGATTGAAATAAAAAATGAGCAATGTGCTGTGTAAAAACAAGTCCGCAATCAGCAAATTGCTCAATATTTAATAAAAAAAACAGTACTATTCTGACGCAAAGATCTCGTCC
>DATHSU010000419.1:0-4490 GCA_035463895.1 Ignavibacteriaceae bacterium
ATACCCTCCGCCTTCAAAAGCGCCGATAGTATTTTTAAATTCTTTCGTTGATGGAGTAGGAATCGGAGTTTCCTTTTCAACCAAATCTTTCCATTTTGAATCAAAGTCAACCAATGTGGTTATGTTTCTTTCAAGAGGTTCAACATCAAGCGAATAAAAATCATTATAAGCTACATCCGAAGTGTAGTACTCGTCTGCAAGAAAGGCAAAACCATGTCCGAATTCGTGCGTGAACACAAACTCTTCATTAATATTATCATTAACGCAAACAGAATAATGATTATATATAGCGCCGCCGCCGTATTTAGATGAATTTACGATTATGTATATCTGATCATAAGGCACGTTTGATGCAACATTACGGAGAGTTTTGTTATCTGTCGTCATTAAATACCGTTCAAGATCAAATGTGTAAAAACCTGAATTAAGCAAAGTGTTTTTCCAGATTTTATCTGCCGGTATATCTGTGCCTGATTCTCTTGAAGGGGCTAAAACCGCCCAAATGTTAAAATGATTTTTGTTTTCTTTGAATGGTGATGAATTAAAAAAGTATTTTTTAAACTTTTCACAGTCCTTTTTAAATAATTCCATTTCATCTTCAGTATAACCTTCAGGAATAAAAGCAACATCAACTTTTATTGAAGGATCTCCGCTGTACAAAATTTTAAGGGTTTCGTATTTCAGCGATTGTTCTTTTTTAATAAAGTAATTATTCGGATCAACATTATATTCAAATTTTTTGATAAGGTTGTTTACTTTATCACGACCGTAAAACTCAACAATAACCTTTTTTTGGGGGTATGGAAAAATAACTGTTTCGTTGAATGTTCTATAAGTCTCTTTGGCTTCATCGGTAGTTTGCCACTCACCGAATAATGTAGAATAAGTTCTCGAATAAATATGAGTTCCGGTCTCTTCATCGATAACGATAAATTTATATTTGCCAAAATCAAACTTATCAAGCAGGTTTACTTTTGATCCAGCCCAGAAAGGTTCTTCAATCAATTCATCAAAAGAATAAAAATCTTCTGAATGATTTCCTGTATGATGATAATCCAATCTTAATGTCTTATCAAAAAAATGATCCTCAAAGTTTATTTGCCCAAACGATGAAACTGTAAATAAGAAAAAACATAACAAGGATGGGGCGGATTTATGCATATAAAAATCAGCTCTAATCATCCTGATCGGCAAAATCTGCTTTCTATTCTTTGCTTTGTTTTTTATCTGCATAATGTACAACCCTTTGCGGAAAAGGAATTTCAATTCCTTCCTTATTAAATAGTTCATAAATTTTTTCACGAAGTCTGCACTGCATTCCCCAGACATTAGAATAATGATCGGTAAAAGCAATGAGTCGAAAATCTAATGATGAGTCGCCAAAGTTTATAAAGAAAACGTCGGGTGGTTTTTGAGATGAAAGATCAGTATCATTTTCAGTTGCACTCAGCATTATCTGTTTTACTTTATTTATATCGGAACCATAAGCTACACCGACTTCAACCACAACCCTGGTAAGTGTAGTTGGATAAGTGACATTAACCAGTCTGGATTTTACAAGTTCGTTATTAGGAATTATCGAAATATTATTATCAAAGTCCTGAATTTTGGTGCTTCGTATTCCAATTTCTATTACATCTCCAACCTGATTATCGGCATAACGAATTCTGTCACCAATTCTGAATGGACGATCGATCATAATTATAAAACCGGAGATCATATTTGATAATGTATCCTGTGCCGCAAGCGCAATTGCCAGAGAACCAACTCCAAGTGAAACAACAAAAGCACTTATATCTACTTTGAACTTAGAAAGAATAACAACAACACCAAGAGCAAATAGTAAAATCTTAGCAACTTTTTGGAGAAGCGGAAAAAGACTGCCGCTTAAATTTCTATCATCTTTTGCGTTTACCTTTTCAGCATACCACTCAACAGAAATGGTAACAACTTTAAAGAGAATGTTAATAATGATGTAAATAAATACGATAAAAAGTATAGCGTCTAGAATTATCAGAACTGTGCTAAGAAACGGATATATTTCAATTAATGGTTTACTTAATAATTTTGATTCCGAACGAATGCCCCTGTCAAAAAAATCAAGAGCTATAAAAATACCGCCAATAAAAGCTATCCGGTAAAGTCCTGAACCGCTAACTTCAAGGAGTTTGTCATCATATTCTGTTTCAGTGCTTGCAACAAATGGTTTGATAATTTTCTTAGCTAAAAAACCAAGCAAAATGGAAATCAGGAAAGCAAGAGAAATAGTGATTGCAACCAGAACCAGACGGTATAATAACTCATCCTGCAAAAAGTTTCTTAACAGATCAGCTAAATAATTCATTTATCAGCCTTTCTTGAACCTGGTTTAACTAATGGAATTTTATTTTCTTTGCAGATCGGGCAGTCATCAGGAGGATATGAAATCACTTCAACAGTAAGTGTGCTCTTTTGCGGATAACCGAAATTTACTTTACCGTTACTCCGGTCAACTATATATCCAACACCAACGACTTCAGCACCGTAAGATTTTACAATTTCTATCACTTCAAACACAGATCCGCCGGTAGTTACTACATCTTCACAAACCAATACTTTTTCTCCGGGTTCGAGAGAAAAACCACGCCTGAGTGTCATAATCTTATCTTCACGTTCGGTAAAGATTGAGCGTTTACCAAGCTGACGGGCAACTTCATTACCGACAATTATTCCGCCCATAGCTGGTGCAATTACTGTATCAATTTCATAATTACGAAAATATTCAGCGATGTTGGAACAAACCTGTTCAGTGTAGTTTGGATATTGTAAAACCTTCGCACACTGAAAATATTTATTACTGTGTCTGCCGGATGTTAGAAGGAAATGCCCTGATAAAAGTGCTTCTGTTTTGGTAAAAATATTAAGCACTTCTTTATCACTTAAACTCATTAATGCCTCTGTTGAGATTTAATTAAGATTAACTTATCAATATTTATTTAAATCTTGCTTCTATTTTTTTTGCCAGATTAAAATCTTTTTCAGTAACTCCGCCCTCACTGTGAGTTGAGATCGAAACTTTTACTTTATTCCAGCTATGAATTAAAATATCCGGATGATGATCCATTTTTTCCGCTTCAAATGCAACGGACTGAACAAATGATGATGCTTCAACAAAATCTTTAAATTCAAATTCTTTTTGGATCTGGTTATCGGAATAATTCCAGCCATCAAGATCATTCAACAAATTTTCTATAACATCTTTATTAAGCGCACTCATAATATCTCCTTTTTATTGTTAGATTGTGCAAATTTAAACAACAAAAAACCCGATTCAAATTGAACCGGGTTTAATGTAAGTGCATTAATAGTTCTTAAATCTCCGGGGTTTTTGCTGAATATCACTTCACCAACATCATCTTCCGCATATCAGTAAACTTTGGAATCTTGCCTTCTCCTATCACTTCTATTCTTAATAAATATACTCCGCTTACATAATTACTATGCTGCCAGGTATGCATTCCGGGGAATCCTTCTTCACCTTTTATTCTTTCCAGCTCATCCGGTTTGAACTCCACTTCATAATATCCCTTCTCCTGCCATTGGTTTACAAGTACTCTTACTAACTGACCAAGTATGTTATATACCATTACTTTTACATATCCTGCTTCTTTCAGTCTGTATGGTATTGTTGTTGACGGATTAAACGGATTGGGATAATTATTGAGCAGTTTGTATTCATCTACTATCTTTGGTGGTATTTCTCCTAGTCCTGTTACTATTACCAATACTTCTTCACTTGCTGCTGACTGGTTTCCCTGGTTATCAAATGCTGTTAATTTATAATAATAATTCCTTGCAATATTTGGTTCCGGCAGAACATCTACAAAAGTTGTGTCTTCTGTTTCTCCTATCATCTTTGAAATATCATAAATGAAGTTTGGAACAGTATCCCTGTAAATTCTGTAGTGAGAAAAGTCTGCCTCTGTGTTTTTATTCCAGTTAAGATGAATAGCATCACTTAGATAAAAAGCAGTAAGGTTTCTGGGAGGTTTGGGAGCTAAGTCCTGATAAGTATAGCTCTCTCCCAATGGTCCGCCATATAACCCCATATCAGATCTGCTGCCGTCTACATCAAGTATATCAGGATCACCTGCATCAATTGCCGGTGAATATGCCTGAAGATGATAATCAAAATCCAAATCAGGATTTGGCAGTGTGTCCTTTACAAACATCGGGTTGGCTACTTTATCGCTTTCTCCATAGTTTGAGGTGTTAAAGAAGTCGAAGACATTCTCCCAGAATAAATTATAATCAGAATCAATAAAGCCTCCGCCAATTTGATCTATGCCAAAGTAATTATTAGAGAGAATAAGATTACTTGTAATTATTTTATTGCCTGATGAAGATATTCCGGCTCCATATATCAAAACATTATTTTTTACAAATGCAGTATCTATTACAGTATCAAAATAGATTGCTCCGAATCCGCTTATAAGATTATTATAAATATG
>DATHSU010000420.1:0-4022 GCA_035463895.1 Ignavibacteriaceae bacterium
AAGGGTTTGTTTTTTTCCCAGGGGATTTGCTTTGGAAAAATATGTTTGTCTAATTCAATCTCTTTACTTTTTGTATTGAGTATTTCAAAAGATGTTTGTGATTCATCATCTGCAATAAAAAGATTGAATGAAACAAGCGGCAGTTCCGGAAAACCATCCTCCGGTGTAATGCCATATTCATCAACAATAATCCGGTAGAAATCTTCATTGCCGCCTTTAACTGTAACAAAATTATATGCTGGCAAAGTAAATTGAACAAGATAACCATTACTGCTTTTAGTTAATGATATACCTTCCGGAGGTTCTGCAGCAAATATATTTATCTGTATGCAGGTGAATATTAAAACGAAAAGTAACGAGTATAACTTTTTCATGTTATCCCCTGATATATAATGAGAGAAAGTAATTATTTAGTTTTCAATTACGTCATTGGTGAATGGAAGATATATCCAGAACGATGTTCCTTCACCATATTCTGAATCGACTTCAATTTTACCGGAATATGAATCGACTATTCTTTTTACAATTGACAGTCCTAAACCTGTTCCGCCAATATTTTTAGTTTTTTCATTCTTTGCTCTGAAGAATTCGGAAAACAACCTGGCCTTCTCTTCGGGTTTAAGCCCTATGCCACTGTCTTTAATTTCTGTTACTACAAAGTTCCCTGAAGTTTTAACACTAATATTTATTAAACCAAGATCGTTATTATATTTTATAGCATTTGATATCAGGTTTGTAAACAGTCTGTTTATTTCTTCTGCGTCTGCAAATACATTATGAACATTCTGTTCAATGTTCAGATTGACTTCAAGTTTTTTGTTCTTAATTTCAAGTTGAAATAGTTCAAGCACCGAACGAATAATATCAGGAATATTTATTTCTTTAATTTCTCTCCTAACGGTTTTAAGTTCCATTCTTGAAATATCAAGCAGATCATTTACCATTTTAAGCAATCCGTCAAGTCTGACCATTGATCTGTTTTCATATTCCTTTCGCTGTAAATCAGTCAGCTTTATGGAATCATCATTGAATAATTTCAGAAATCCGTAAACGGCAGCAATTGGAGCTTTAAGCTCGTGTGAAACCATCGATACAAATTGCGATTTGACTAATTCGATTCGTTTGAACTCGGTGATATCTTTAAAAACAAGAGCAACTCCTGCAAGGTTATCACCAGGATGATAAACAGGAGAAGCAGTTACTTCAATAAAAAACTCACGGTTTGGTTTTAATTCAAGTTGGATTGAATATGATTTCAGCTCAGGTGATTCTGCTTTTAAAAATTTATTGATCAGCTCAAGAATTACCGGATGAAGTTTATTAAGAATGTACTCTTCAGCAACTATCTTATCCAGTTCAAGGAAATGTAATGCGGCTGGATTAAAGAGTACTGCAAGTCCCTCTTTATTTACAACGAGTACTCCATCTGTAATAGAATTAATAATAGTGTTAAGTCTGGTTTTTTCAAATGCTACTTCGAGGAGTCTTTCTTCGCGTTCCTTCTGCCATTTTTCTGCTTCTAAAAGAATAAGACGTTTCGAGTATCCTTCCTTCAAATGCTGAAGAAGTTCTTCGGGAGTAAATGGTTTAGGAATATAACTTTGAGCACCGATTTTTGTAGATTCAATTGCGGTTTCATAACTGGCATAAGCTGTGGCTATAAAACAGACAGTATTGGGAAATTTCTCTCTGATTTTTTTCAGAACTTCAAGCCCGTCAACGTCAGGCATTTTAAGATCTATTATGGCAAGATCAAATTCCTGTGAAGTACCGAATTGTATTCCTTCTGTTCCGTTTTCGGCTGTAGTTACCTCATACCCCTCTCCTGTTAAAAGTCTTTTTGCTCCAAGTCTAAGACCTTTTTCATCATCTACTATTAAAACGGTAGGTTTATAATTATTATCCATTCCGTATGAGGATATTTGAAAAAATTACGAGTTCAAACTTCAAAAAAAGAATACAGTTATCCAAGCAACAGATGATGATTGTGAACTTTTGTTAAACGCTAACTGGTTGTTGGCTTCTGGATACTGGATGCTAGTCACAAATCACCACGCTAAAAAACACTACCAGAATCAAGTATCCAGAGACCAGCATCCAGAAATCACTTATGCTGTTTCATTTCATGATAATTTTCAATCTTTTCAACAAGATCATCTATCACAACGGGTTTGTGAATTATCTCATCAACCTTGATCCACTCTTTTTCTTCCTCGGTAGCAGAGCTGAATTTATAACCGGTATCATAAGCTGCTGAAGTCAGCATAAAAACAGGTATATTTTTTCCGTGATCATCCTTCTTAATTTTGTAGCAAAGAATAAATCCGGAATCATGCTGTTCCATAATCAGATCAATAACAGCGGCATCAGGTTTTTCTCTTTTAAAAACCTCAAACCCTTCTTTTGAATTATCAGCAGTTACAACCTGGTAACCTTTTGACTGGAATAACAATTTATGCTGTTCGAGAAGATCAAGATCATCATCAACCAGCAGTACTTTTTTATTTTTTAAATCACTCATTATTTATAACTCCTTTAATATCTCCTGAACTTATTGATTCAGGATTCTTTGGCAGTTTAACAATAAACTTTGTTCCCTTATTTAACTCACTTGTAAAGTTAATACTTCCCCTGTGCATTTTTATTATCCCGTAGGAAATGGCTAATCCTAACCCGGTTCCTTTGCCAATACTTTTTGTTGTAAAGAATGGTGTAAACACTTTTCCATAATTTTCGGGTGGAATACCTTTTCCTGTATCTTCAAATTCAATCATTACTTCACTATCATTATTTATTAATGATACCTTTAATTCTTTCTCTTCTGAATCCTGCATTGCATCACAGGCATTGTTAATTATATTCACAAAGACCTGTCTCAACTGATCTTTATCCCCTTTAATAATACATTTTCCATTAAGATTTGATGAGAATATAATATTTCTGCTTGCCGGATTTTGTGAAAACAATTTAATTAATTCGGACAATAATTCAGAAAGATCGATTTTATTTATTTGAATTTTACCCTGTCTTGCAAAGTCAAGAAGATTTGAGACTATATTCTTGCATCTTTTGGCTTCTTCCACTATCAGTTCAATATCTTCAACTGCCTGATCATTATTAAAAATCTTTTCAATATCTTTTTTCATCATTGATGAATATAAAAGAATTGTTCCAAGCGGATTATTTAGTTCGTGTGCAACACCCGCAGCAAGCTGTCCGATTGATGCAAGCTTTTCAGCAATCTTCAACTGTTCCTGTGTATTATTAAGACTATGGTATGCATTCGCAAGCTGATCAATCAGGAACGGCAGACACATTTCTTTTTCAGCAAGTCCCTTTGCAATTGCAATCGCATATTCACGGCAGGATATGTATCCGCAGGCACCGCAGTTCAATTCATCTTTAACATTGTGTTTATTTGTCGATGCAAGTATTTTTATAATCTCATCTTCATCCGGCATTGCTTTGCGCTGATTATCAACTTTAAACTTCCTTGTGAGATCAAGTTTTCTTGCATTATAAAGATTGCTTTTCCAGACTCTCTTATCTGTTGAGTGAAGGTTTTCATCAATGTAATTAATTACCTTTTCGCGTCTTGCATAGTAGTTTAATTCAGAATCAATTGCCGGACCGCTTATACATCCTTCGCAAAAAAGTATATCCGTAAATTTTGCATTGATATGATTATTAGCTATCTCTTCAATTATCTCAACAACTTTTTTCTTTCCTTCAACAACTATAATATCTTTTTCAAGAATGTCGTCATTAA
This sequence comes from Ignavibacteriaceae bacterium, assembly GCA_035463895.1. Taxonomy (GTDB): domain Bacteria; phylum Bacteroidota; class Ignavibacteria; order Ignavibacteriales; family Ignavibacteriaceae; genus JAGXRK01. The sequence goes on from DATHSU010000420.1 coordinate 3,770, forward strand.
TATCCGTTGTTTTTAACAAACCTCCGGCAAGAGGATAAGCTTTTCCCATCATTGCATTAGGACCGTCAAAATCACTTTCTTCGCATTCATTAATAACTATACTCTTATTATCCAACATTTCTTTTAATTCTGTAAAAGTCAGAACTGCATCAATAACTCCTGCCACATTTTCATCTTCGGCTTCATTTTTCTTTGCAACACAAGGACCTATAAAAATTATTTTTACATCTTCAGATTCTTTTTTAAGATATCT
>DATHSU010000421.1:0-1602 GCA_035463895.1 Ignavibacteriaceae bacterium
CAAATAATTATTCAGATACTTTAGGAAGCAATAATGTAATTTATAATCCACCGATATTGGACTTATTAGGCACTGGAGATTATTTAGTTGAGGTAAGATTTAAGGATAACAAAATGTATTGGTGGGAGCCTTATGAACCAATACTATATAATCGTATAAAATAAATTACCAGCTAACCCGTGCCTCAAGCCGAAAGCTTTTTTCGCACTCGGCTTTTATGCAGTTTAAAAGGTAGTCGTTCCGTGTAATCTTTATTGATAAAGGTTATACGGTTAAAAAAGTTTGTTCTAATTGTTAAATGTATACTGTTAATTAATCATTGTTGCGCTGGGCTTCGGCTTAGGCACAATGCCGTTATAAACCATAAAAAAGAAATGAAAATAGTATTAATTATATTTTTAGTTTTAGGAACAAGCTTGCTATTCAGTGCTTCAATTTATGATAAAGAAAGGGCACCATATACATATGTGATTTCATCTGAAAATGGAAATTTTATTTTCAAGATGTTTTCAGATGGTAAAGGAATTGCGTATGAAGTCACCGAGAACAGCTATAATAAAGAAATCTGGAAAGTTGAAGGATGGTATGCTTTCAAAACTTTTATTACAAATGACGGACAGTATTTAATCCGTATTGGTAATTGGCCAAGAGGTGATAAACCTTCTGAAGATGATCTTGCAATAGCTTTTTATGAGAAAGATAAATTGATGAAATCTTACAGCACAAGAGAACTTATCAAAGACGATTCACTTGTTCCAATTTCGGTTAGTCATTATGAGTTTATGAAGGAGCAACCATACTTAGATGGTTTTCGTATTATTTTAATCACAGTTGATGGAATCGCTTACAAATTTGATGTAACAAATGGGCTAATATTAAGTTCGGATAAAAATTAAAAATGGTTTATAACCTGCAACTGCTAATGAACTCACTCTAATTGAGGAGAAAGAGTAAGTCCGAAGCGTTTAGCTTGTTTGTATAAAGATTTTAATTTTCTTTATAAGTAAATTCTTAAATAATATTAATGTTTTAACATAACACGCCGTTAGGCATCTAAGAATGGCAATATTAATTGAAGGAATATCTGTTGTTATAAGAGCAAAAGCTTTATCTAAAAAATATCCTGGAGGCTGGGAAAAATTCAAAGAAAATGTTCCAAATCAAACATTGTGTGCAGATGGCGAACTTGTACGAGTTGGATTTATGGCCCCTACTGATAGTGAGGATTATATTCATTCGCTTGAAGCTATAGGTTTAGTGTACCTAAAAAAAGACGTGCCACAAGATATTATCGTAATTGATCAACAAAGTGGACCAACAAAAAATTGTTCTTGGATTGAATTTGGTAAAATTGAATTAGATAATAATCCGGAAAAACAAATATCTGCTTCTTGGTTAAAAGGAAGTGAAATAGAAGAAGTTGTTATGCCAGAAAATTGGAAATATGAAGATTCTTTGTCTGCTAAATACACTTTTATTAGGGCCGAGGATATTAATGGTAGAATGATCCGATTTAAAAAAGAAGACGGTATAGAAACATATTATGATTTGAAAACTGGGAAAACTAGTTACGTAGGAAGAACAAATAAATAATGCCTAACC
>DATHSU010000422.1:0-3680 GCA_035463895.1 Ignavibacteriaceae bacterium
TGACTTTCTTTGAACCTGATTTAAATAAGTTTGAATGTTTAAAACTTGCATACGAAGCTTTAAGTGCAATGGGTACAGCGCCCTGTATTCTTAATGCTGCTAATGAAATTGCTGTTGATAAATTTTTGAATGGAAAAATTAAGTTTTCACATATACCAAAGTTTATCAACAAAGCGTTAGAAAAAATGGAAAACCATCGTGATCCGGATATTCAAACAATTGTTGAGTGTGATAAGGAGACGAGAGAGTTTGTAAGTTTGCTGGATACTTGATTCCGGATACCTGATACCAGATGCCCGATTTTTAAAACTTAAAATTCTGATTTATCATCCGGTAACCCGAATCTGGTATCCGGCATCGAGAGACCAGCATCAATAATTTTAATAAAAGCATATAAATAAATAACAAAGAAATATTTTACATACAGAAGAGACAGAACAAGGAGTTAAATGGATTATATAATTTATTTTGTAATTACGATTGCTATACTCGTATTTATTCATGAATTGGGACATTTCCTTGCAGCTAAAGCCTGCGGAATGCGTGCCGATGTTTTTGCAATTGGATTCGGACAAAGACTTTTCGGCTACAATAAAATAAACGGATTTACCTGGGGCAATCTCCCAAAAGATTTTGATACTCAAGGAAATACTGATTACAGGTTAAGCCTAGTCCCATTGGGCGGCTATGTTAAAATTGCCGGAATGGTTGATGAAAGCTTCGACACAAAATTTGCAGGCAGTGAACCACAGCCTTATGAATTCAGGGCGAAACCAACATGGCAGAAAGTCTTTGTGATTTCAGCTGGTGTACTGATGAACCTTCTTTTAGCCTGGGCAATTTTCTGGGGATCGAACTTCTTCCAGGGCAAAGCTTTTACAAATACTACAACTGTTGGATATGTTGAGGAGGGAAGTGCAGCGGAGTCAGCAGGATTTTTGTCGGGTGATAAAATACTTTCGATTAATGGAAAAACCGTGAACGGATGGGAAGAAGTCCGTGCAGAAATGTTTATTCACACCCTTGGCGAAGATCTGAAGGTTGAGGTTGAAAGAAACGGTATAACCGAATCATTAATTATTCCCCGTTCTAAAATTCCGGAAGATGAATCGCAGGATTTGTTCTTAATTTATGAAGGTGTTCGCCCGATGATAGGGGCAGTTCTTGAGGACTCTCCCGCACTATCAGCAGGTTTTCAGGCCGGAGATGTTTTTCTTTCAATTAATGATAAAGAAGTTTATACAAGCAGGCAGGTAATAGATATTGTTACTGCTAATGCATCTAAGGAAATTGCTGTTCAGGTTAAAAGAAACGAAGAAAATTTAGTAATAAATGTCACTCCGGCAGATGATGGTAAAATAGGAATAGCTATTAACTTTACTTTTCTTGGCGATATTGATTTTAAAACCTACGGCTTTTTCGAGTCAATTTACTATGGCTGGCTTGACATTGTTACAATGACAAAACTCACATTCAATATGCTTGGAAAAGTTTTTACCGGCAATATTGAGTTTGGTAAAGCTTTTGGCGGACCCGTTAAGATAGCACAGTTTGCAGCTAAATCAGCAGATACTGGTATAGCAAGCTTTTTAATTTTTCTAGCATTACTAAGTCTTAGTTTGGCGATAATCAACATTATGCCTTTCCCGGTTTTAGATGGCGGACATCTTGTCATAATTCTTATTGAAGCAGCCATTAAACGGGAGATTCCGATTAAGGTTAAGATAGCTATTCAGAATGTAGGATTTGTTCTGCTTCTGATGTTAATGGCTTTTATAATTTATAATGATATAATTTCCCTATAAAAATTTTCAAATCACATTGGCACATTGAAAACACATGTAAATTTTTCAATGTGTCTGTGGTTACTTTTTTTAGCATTCCTGTTGGTATTAACCGCAATAATTTCCTCTCATCATATTATAACACCTCAGATAAAAAACTTTCATAATTGTTAATCGCTTAACAATAATTTTCAACCGTGATTTTATGTAATACAAGTTTCGATTTATAGCAGTTAGATTTATATTTGATGTTGAAAGTAAACACTAATATCATTTCTTTAAAGAAAAATGAGTTCATCCCTGCAAAAGCAAGCATTATGAACACAGGCAGAAAAAATTTATACTGGATTTCCCAGTTTTGCGGCTGGTCACTTTTTGTGCTTGTCAACCTGGTTATAATTTCAAATTATGAAAGCGTTCCGGTAGAAAGAATCTTTGTTTGGATAATACTAGGACTAATCGGAATTGCCATTACTCATATTCTCAGAACAGTAATAAGAAAAAATGCCTGGCTGGATTTACCCCTTAAAAAAATTATTCCACGCGTTTTACTAGCAAGTTTAATATCAGGCATTATAATTTATTCGCTTACTACTGGTTTTTCTATTTTGCTGGGCGCATTCAGATCTGAAGAATATAAATGGATTTCATCCATTGCCGGAATAATAAATCTTGCAGGTATTAGTCTTGTCTGGTCGCTGATATATTTTTCACTTCACTATCTTGAAAGTTACCAGAAAGCAGAAATTGAATCACTGATATGGGAATCGGCAGTTAAGGATTTTGAAATAAAAACTCTAAAAGCACAGCTCAACCCGCATTTTATGTTTAATGCTATGAACAGTATCCGCGCGCTTATTGAAGAAGATCCTGAAAATGCTAAAGTTGCAGTTACAAAACTTTCAAATATTTTAAGATATTCGCTTAAGATAGAAAGAACAGAAACAGTGACGCTTGAAGATGAAGTTAAAACCATTAAAGACTATCTTGATCTTGAAAAGATAAGGTTTGAAGAGCGGTTGAGGTATAAATTGAACATCAGTTCGGATTCATACAATGTTGAAATACCGCCAATGATGATCCAGACATTAATTGAGAACGCAATTAAACACGGCATATCAAAAAGGACTGATGGCGGGGAAGTTGATCTTATTACAAAAGTTGAAACGGGCAAATTGTTGGTACAAATAAGAAATACAGGACACCTTAACAACGAACAACTGCGCTCATCAGATGGCTTTGGTATAGCAAATACAAAACACAGACTCAGTCTGTTGTTCGGAGAAGAAGCATCTTTCTCTATAAAAAATGAAAATGAATCCACGGTAATTTGTGAAATAACAATTCCTATAGGAGGAATAAAAAGATGAAAGCTTTAATAGTTGATGATGAAAGATTAGCCCGCACAGAGTTAAGAAGATTATTAACTCCATTCAGCGAATTAGAAATTGTAGGAGAGGCAGCCAACGCTGAAGAAGCAAAACAAAAAATTGATGAACTGAATCCCGATCTTGTTTTTCTCGACATTCAAATGCCGGGTAAAAGCGGATTTGAGCTTCTTGAAGAACTAGACAGCGTTCCCAAAATAGTTTTCACTACTGCATACGATGAATATGCATTGAAAGCTTTTGAATACAATGCTCTTGATTATCTTCTAAAACCGATCGAACCTAATCGGCTTGAAGAAACGGTCAGGAAATTATTACAGCCCAAAATTCAAAAGCAGGTTAAACACGCCGATGTTCAGCAATTAACCGATCAGGATCAGGTTTTTGTTAAAGATGGTGAGCGATGCTGGTTCGTTAAACTAGAAAAAGTACGCTACTTTGAATCAGAAGGAAATTATGTAAGATTGTTTTTTGATGAATTCAAGCCGCTTATACTAAGAACATTAAA
>DATHSU010000423.1:0-9610 GCA_035463895.1 Ignavibacteriaceae bacterium
GTTCCGTGTCCTATAGTATAACCAACGATTATTGTCACCGGTTCATTTTCAAGAAGAGTAAAATGACCGGTATTAACTATCATTCTTTGGTCAGTTGGGAAGGTATTGATCCAGCCAATATCGGATTCCGGATCACCTGAGTACCAGTAAAGCGGATTAACTTCACTGCAGTTTACTCCGCCTCTTACTTGTCCGAGAATCCATGTGCAGGGATTTATATATCCGCCTTGCTGACGCTGACCTAACATATAGTTACGCGCCTCCTGCATACTGTTCGGATCCCCATGTGTAGGATCATTGGCTTGATAGTGTACAAATGAAGTTAATTTTTGATTCCTTGCTCCGGGATAAGTTTCAATTCCTCTTAATGGTCCGTTATTGTTATAAGCTGTATCTAAGGGTGTATCAATTCCTTCATCGTAAATACCATTTGAATTAACATCTATAAACGTTTCGCCAGGAATGTATGCCATTGGTCCTTGCAGTATATTTATGAAAAAAGCTGGTGGATCGTTGCCAAAAAGAGCATCTGTACTATCGTTATACAAATATCCTGAATTACTTAAAGTATCAGCACCTACCAGATCATCTTCGTGACTACCAAGATCAGGATCAGCCCAGGCAGTAAAATACACTGAATCGAGAACCGGATAGAGTGCTCCGGTATTTAATATTTCATACCTGATAAAAATCATATTCTCCAATACACCAGATGTACCTGAGCGAAATCCGAAAACACTTTGTCTTATTTCAATTCCTACAGGTTCGGCTTCAACAAATCTTAAACGGGGTGTTACTCCATCATTATAAACAGACCAGGCTAATTCATCTCCAATAAGGTCTGGTCTGTCTTCATCGGGATCCCATACTCCATTGTTGTTTTTATCAACAGGATTATATATTCCGTCACCATCTCCATCATAAAATTTAGCGCCAAGTTCAACTGCAAAAACCCATTCCTGCCAGCTTGGTCCGAAGTGAGGATCATTTTTCTTGACTACATATACTTTGTGTCTGGGGTCAAACTGATTTGATCCAAACGGACCCGGTAAATGGTTTTCAATTAAACTGGCTGATGCCTGTCCATTTGCCCAAAGTGTATCAGAATTATAACCGGAGATCAAAAAACCGCCGGAAAAAAGAAAGCCAATCCCATTGTATCTGCCTAACGATCCGTCAGGCGGGACATTAACAGCTCCCAGTACGCCTTTATTGTTAATGGGCATATTGATTTTGTTAATGAAAAATCTGTAATCGGATTGTGAGTATGTACTCCCGGTGATGATTATAATTGATAGAAGTATTATTCGTTTCATGATATACTCCCTGACTTTTTAAGTAAATTTTCTTTAGTTAATAATTCAAAGTTATGATTCCAAATTAGGCGTGCAGAATGAGGGAAAATGGATGTAAAGCAGCTAAGAAGCAAACTCTTGGTGTTGTTACCGGATAACGAGAAAACTAAAATGAATCTCATAATTGTCCCGGATTAAATGAAAGATAAAATCTGCAATAAATGTAAATAATCGAATGGACTATGTCAACAAACTTTATTAGTCTATTTTTAGTTGTGAGCAGATAATATTACATAATCAGCAAATAAAAATTTTGCTTTTTTACATTCAGTAAAGCACTTTTTTATGAATTATAAAAATTTCATAAGTATGGAGGATATGAGTTTTCGTTAAATAAAGAAAAGCACTTTTCAACCATATGTGAATTTAAAACCGAGGTTGTACTAAATGGTTTGTAACTAAAACTACTACAAACTTTTTTTGTATTTATAAGTCATTCATTAGTAAGTTTTCAGGAAAGATTTTAACAATTAATCAGAGGAGGTTTGATAAGTGATTGTCTCCATCCCAAAAGAAATTTTCCCCGGAGAAAATCGTGTAGCGTGTGTTCCGGATGTAGCATCTAAATTAATCAAAGCCGGTTACCAGGTTCAGATTGAAAAAGATGCAGGATTGAACGCCGGATTTACAAACGAACAATACGAAAAAGCCGGTGCGAAAGTAATTGATAGTATTGATCAGCTTTACAGCAATGCTGATCTGGTTCTTAAAGTTCAAAAGCCTTCCAATGATGAAATAAAGAAGCTTAAAAAAGGCACACTACTAATTTCCTTCATTTACGCACTTCACTATCCTGAAATTGCAAAAACCTGTGCAGAAAACGGAATTGATCTTATAGCAATGGAAATGGTTCCGCGTACAACTTTAGCGCAGAAAATGGATGCTTTAAGTTCACAAATGAATCTTGCAGGATATAAAAGTGTAATTCTTGCAGCTAATCATCTTGGAAAAATATTCCCGCTGATGATGACTGCAGCCGGAACAATTTCTCCTGCTAAAGTTGTGATTATGGGTGCCGGTGTTGCAGGTTTGCAGGCACTTGGTACTGCAAAACGTCTCGGTGCTGTTGTGGAAGTTTCTGATATTCGTTCTGCAGTAAAAGAAGAAGTTCAAAGTCTCGGCGGAAAATTCATTGAAGTTGAAACCACCGAGAATATGCAGGATGAAGGCGGCTACGCAAAAGAAGCTTCTGAGGAATTTCTGAAAAAGCAAAAGGAATTAATATTTAAACATATCACGGAAGCAGATATTGTTATTACTACTGCTCTGGTTCCGGGTAAAAAAGCTCCGGTACTTGTAACAGAAGAAATGGTAAAAAATATGAAACCGGGCAGTGTTGTTCTTGATATGGCAGTTGAGTTCGGCGGTAATTGTGAGGTAAGTGAAAAAGGTAAAATAATTAAGAAACATAATGTAACAATTATTGGTGAACCGAATCTGCCAAGTATGGTACCTACACACTCCAGTGAAATGTATTCAAAAAATATTCTGAGTTTAATTCAGCATTTCAGTAAAGATGGGAAACTTGAGTTAAAAGCTGAGGACGAGATAGTAAAAGGATGCTTACTAACACGAAACGGTGAAGTGATTAACGACAGAATTAAAGAACTGCTTAAATAGAAAGGAATTATAGATGGAAGGTTTAGACCTCTTAATGCATATTTACGTTTTCGTACTCGCAATTTTTGTCGGGTTCGAACTTATAACTAAAGTACCGCCCACATTGCATACACCGCTTATGTCCGGTTCAAATGCAATATCGGGAATTACAATTGTTGGTGCATTGTTAAGTGCCGGACTGGGAGAAGTAAACATTAGCACCATACTTGGGACAATTGCAATTGTGTTTGCAATGATAAATGTTGTCGGCGGTTTTCTGGTTACTGACAGAATGTTAAAAATGTTTAAGAAGAAATAGGAGTGAAAAATGGAAATTGTATCTTATCTTGTTTACCTGGTCGCTTCTGTTTGCTTCATATTCGGAATTAAAAAATTAAGTTCACCCAAAACAGCCAGACAGGGCAATCAGCTATCTGCACTTGGAATGCTGCTGGCAATTGTGGTTACTTTAATTGATCAGCGAATTATCAGTTATGAACTAATTATTGTAGGTGCAATAATTGGTTCGGCAATAGGTGCTGTTTTTGCACTTAAAGTTCAGATGACAGGAATGCCTCAAATGGTTGGTTTGCTAAACGGATTTGGCGGCGGTGCATCTGCTTTAGTCGCTTTTGCAGAGTATGACAGATTATTCCTTGGCTCCGGTGAGTTTGAAATATCTACAACCGCCACCATTGTTTTAAGTATTCTGATCGGCTCAGTAACCTTTACGGGTTCATTGATTGCGTTTGGAAAACTTCAGGGAATAGTTACCGGAAAAGTAGTTAAGTATCCGCTTCAGCATCCGCTAAATGCATTTCTGTTGCTTGCTGTTTTTGCTGCAGGAGTTTTCGTTGTAATTAATCCATCAGAAATTGAAATTATACTCGGTATTATAGCAGTTTCATTGCTGCTTGGTGTTCTTCTTGTATTGCCAATTGGCGGTGCAGATATGCCCGTTGCTATTTCGTTACTCAATTCATATTCCGGAATTGCAGCATCAATGACAGGATTTGTACTTGCAAATAATATGTTGATAATTGCCGGTGCACTTGTAGGAGCTTCAGGATTAATTCTTACAATGATAATGTGCCGTGGTATGAACAGATCATTGATGAATGTAGTTCTTGGAGGTTGGGCAAGTGCCGGTTCGGAAGGTCCTGCACCCGCTGGTTCATCGCCAAAAGGTCAGGTTAAATCTGTTGACGCAGAAGAACTTGCAATGCTTCTTGATTCAGTAAGCAGTGTGATTTTTGTTCCGGGTTATGGAATGGCTGTTGCACAGGCACAGCACGCTGTGAGAGATCTGATGAATACTCTTGAGAAAAAAGGTATAAAAGTTCGTTTTGCTATTCATCCTGTTGCCGGAAGAATGCCCGGTCATATGAACGTACTTTTAGCAGAAGCACAGGTTGAGTATGATAAACTTCTTGCTATGGAAGATATAAATGATGACTTCCCGAACACGGATGTAGCAATTATCATCGGGGCCAATGATGTTGTTAATCCGGCTGCAAGACACGATACTTCAAGTCCGATTTACGGAATGCCGATACTTAATGTTGATTATGCAAAAACAGTAGTCATAAACAAACGATCACTAAATGTTGGTTATGCAGGAATTGATAATGAATTATTCTTTTATCCTAACGCATTGATGTACTTCGGTGATGCTAAAGATGCGATGGTTAAATTGACAAATGAATTAAAGCAGATGTGATAATTAATGCTTTGATTTATTGCAGCATATTCTGAGGCTGTCTCAAAAGTCTTAAACAAAAGGTAGCCGCAATTTTCAAGTTGCGTATTTCTCATATTTTCGCAAGCTGAAGCTTGCGACTACCGAAAAAATGAGTTATGAGACAGCCTCCTTTGTTTTTGAACTGAATTCAAAGTTATTCAGTTTGCATTATGAAAGTGAGTGACTAATATGAAAACCATTTTAATCTTATTATTTACAGCAATCCCACTTAGTGTTTTTGCTCAAAAGGATCAGCCCCGGACAGTTGAAAAAGTTGACCTGAAAAAATATGCAGGAGTTTGGTACGAAATAACGAAGATCCCTAATCGTTTCCAGAAGCACTGTGTCAGCGGTACAACAGCAGAATATAAACTTAGGGATGATGGAAGAATTGATGTAATCAATTCCTGTATTGAAAAAAACGGTAAGAAAGATGATGCTGATGGCATTGCAAGAATTGTTGATAAAAATACAAATGCAAAACTGGAAGTAAGCTTCTTTAGTATTCTTGGCTGGCGGCCGTTCTGGGGTGATTACTGGATAATAGGACTTGATGAAGATTACCGCTGGGCTTTAGTGGGCACTCCAAACAGAAAATACGGCTGGGTATTAAGCCGCACTCCGCAGCTGAATATTGAAACTATGGATGAAATATTTCAAATTCTTAAAGATCAGGGATATGATCCTGAAGACTTTGAAATGACAAAACACTAAAGAAAGATTACTCTTTTCTTTTTACAGTAAACTCAGTATTCTTTATATGAATATCTCTTTGCGGGAAAGGTATTTCTATTCCTTCTTCCCGAAATCTTTTGAAAAGATCAAAGTAAATTATGCTTCGGAAAGCTCCCGGTTTATTTATGTACTCCGAAGTCCAAACTCTTAAACTAAAAATCAGGGCACTGTCTCCGTATTCTGAAAACCGTACAATAGGTTCAGGAACATCAAGTACACCACTGCATTTTTTTGCAACATCAACTATAATATCTCTTACACGTTCAGGGTCTTCTTTGTAGGAAACAGCAACTGGAATTTTGAATCTTACTTTTCTGTCGTTGTGGCTCCAGTTTATAACAGTTGATGAAATGAATTCTGAGTTTGGAACAATAACGGATATATTATCATTTGTTGTAATAGTTGTGGCGCGCATAGAAATCTTAGTAACATCGCCTGTAATATCTGCTACCTCTATTCTGTCGCCGACTTTAATTGGTCTTTCAAACAAAATTATTAAGCCGCTTACAAAATTATTTGTTACATTCTGAAGACCGAACCCGATACCAACTCCAAGTGCACCGGCAAGAATTGTAATGGAGCTTAAATCAATTCCGAGTGTTTGCAGAATAATAAACAGACCGATTAACACAACGACGTATCTTAAAATTGTTCCTACTGCTATTCTTACACCAAGCTCAATGTTGCTTTTTGCAAGAACTTTATAGATTAGCCATTTTCGTATTTTAGAAGTTACATACAATAGCAGGAACAACAAGACAAGCAGGTAAAACAAATTCCATATCGTTAGATCATAATTACCGAGCGTGAGAAACGGTCTGTTAATTGTTTCCCAAAATTGTTCTATATAAGGTATTTCGTTATCCACTTTATATCCTTGTTTCTTTTCTTTTTTTTATACTAAAATACAAAAATCATAAATCAAAAATGTTGATTTTGTTTGTTCCGCTGTTTATTCAAAACTATTTTAACTCTTAAATTTTGTAACTTTTACAAGTTTTAGCTATTGACAGAATTAGAACTCACATATTTCAAAGCAAGAGAACTTGCAGCAGAACACTACGAAAATTTTCCGGTAGTTTCTGTTCTTATTCCTAGGTATTTACGAAATGATGTTGCTATAATTTACTGGTTTGCCAGAACAGCAGATAATATTGCCGATGAGGGAGATATGAGTGAAACTAAAAGATTGAATCTTCTTGCCGAGTTTGAAAAAGCATTTCGTGACGCATTAGCTGGTGAGATTGATTGTGAATTCTCTCATGCTCTTTCTGTTACAATTAAAACGAGGAAATTAACTGTCAGCCACTTTACAGATCTTCTTTCAGCATTCAGACAGGATGTAACAAAAAAAAGATATTACGATTTAAATGAAGTTCTTGATTACTGTAAAAGATCTGCAAATCCTGTCGGCAGGTTATTACTGGAGTTATTCAACATTCGTGATGAAAAAGCTTTTTACTTTTCGGATAAAATCTGTACGGCTTTGCAGCTTACTAACTTTTACCAGGATACATATCGGGATTATAAAAAGGGAAGAATTTACTACCCATTAAATGAACTGGAGGAGTACGAAATCTCCGAAAAAATGTTTGAGAATAGAAAAATAAATGATAATTTCAGGGCGTTAGTTAAACATAATGTTGAAAGAGCTTCCTCTTTATTTTATGAAGGGAAAAACCTGTTCAGCTATCTTAACGGCAGACTTAAATATGAAATAAAATGGACTGTTGCGGGTGGTGAAGAAATCCTTAACAAAATCCGTAAAAACAATTACAATGTATTGTATAATCGTCCTTCATTAACTAAAAAAGATTTTATAAGAATACTTTTAAAATCAATTATAAATTAATCTTATTTTATGACAGAGACAGCACAGGAAATAGCAAAGAAAAGTAAAAGCAGTTTTTACTACGCTTTCAATCTGCTGCCCGCCGAAAAACGGGATGCAATGAATACCGTATATGCTTTCTGTCGTAAGACCGATGATATTGTTGATGATGGTATTGAATCTGCCGATGTTAAATATGAAAAACTTCGCAGATGGCGGATTGAATTTGAAAAAGCTTTTTCGGGTAAATCAGGTTATCCATTGCTGAACAAACTTGGTAAAACAATTTCCAGCTTTAACATTCCACTCGATCCTTTCTTTGAACTTATCAAGGGAATGGAAATGGATCTTCAGAAAGACAGGTACAAATCATTTGATGATCTTCAGGTTTACTGCTACCGGGTTGCTTCAACTGTGGGATTAATGTGTATTGAAATTTTCGGTTATAAAAATCCTTCCACAAAAGATTTTGCGGTTAATCTTGGTATAGCTCTTCAATTGACAAATATTTTACGGGACATAAGTAAAGATGCTGATAACGGAAGAATCTATTTACCTCAGGATGATCTTACAAGATTTAATTATTCTGAGAAAGAAATTATAAATAAAGTTTATAATGATAACTTTAAAGATATGATGACTTATGAGGTGGGAAGGGCAAAGTGGTATTTTGAACAGGCCACTGAAAACCTGGATCTTGATGATAAGAAAACTATGTTTGCCGCACGCGCAATGCAGCATATATATTACAAAATGCTTGAAAAAATTATTGCCGAGGAATATGATGTTTATAATAAAAATATAAGGGTTTCCACAGTTGAAAAAGCCGGAATTGCTGTTGGAGTTTGGGCAAAGTATAGTTTAGTTTATTAATGAAAAAGTGTATTGTTATTGGCGGCGGATTTGCCGGACTTTCCACCGCGGTTCATCTTGCCAATAAAAATATTAAAGTAGATCTTCTTGAATCCTCACCTAAGCTCGGAGGAAGAGCTTATTCATTTCTTGCTAAAAATGGTAAAACAGTAATCGATAACGGTCAGCATATTATGATGGGATGCTACCGCGAAACCCTTCATTTTATGAAAATGATTGGCGCACAGGATAAACTTATTTACCAGTCCGCTCTCGAGATCAATTTCTTAAAAGAAGGTTTTAATAAGATAAAACTCAAAACCGCTGTGCTTCCTCATCCATTTAATCTTTTATTCGGAATCCTAAATTATCAGGCGATTGATTTTACTGACCGTTTAAGGATTCTGAAATTCTTTTTTAAAATAATTACTTACTCTGATAAAGAATTAAGCCGGATGAGTGTTGAGGAATGGCTAAAGAAAGAAAAACAAACTGAAACCATTAACAAAGCATTGTGGGAAGTAATAGCTGTTGGAGCACTCAATACAAGCATCAGAAAAGCTTCTGCAAGAACATTTGCCGACGTGCTTAAAGAAATATTTCTAAAGAATAAGCTTTCATCAAGAATCATTCTTCCCAAATATGGATTATCCGAAACATATTGTAATCAGGCACAGCATTTCCTTGAAATGAAAGAATCTTCTGTTCTGCTTTCACATCTTGTAACCGGATTTAAGATTAAAAATAAAAACATTGTTGAAGTTCAAACAGACCAGGGCAGCATCACTGATTTTGCTTGCGTTATTTCAACTATACCATATTACGCTTTACAAAAACTTATTCCGATTTCTGTACTAAATAAAAAACCTGATTTAAGATATTCGTCTATTTTAACCGTTCATCTGTGGCTTAAGGATAATTCATTTACAGAGGAGTTCTACGGATTGATCAACTCTTCTGTGCATTGGATATTCAATAAAAAGACGCACTTAACTTTGGTGATAAGTGATGCAGATTATTTAATGGAGCAAACCAGGGAAGAGATATTTGAACTTATTATTCGTGAATTGAATAAGTTTGCAAAAATCACCAGAGATATGATCAACGATTTTCAGGTAATAAAAGAAAAGCGTGCAACTTTTGTCCCGTCTGATAATATTCTGGACTCGCGTCCATCAGTTGTAACAGGTCTTGATAATTTTTTTATCGCAGGTGACTGGGTTGATACAGGTTTGCCATCAACAATTGAAAGTGCTGTTAAGAGCGGACGGCTGGTTTCAGAAGCTCTGTTAAATTCAAAAACCTGTAAATTTACTTTCTATAATGAACGGAAAAGAAACAATGCTGGAAAAAGCTAAGTACTATATAGATAAACTTCAGCTTCTGCCTCACCCGGAAGGCGGGTACTACAGAGAAATTTACAGGGCTGGCGAAATGATTCTTGCAGAAAGTTTTCCCGGCGGTTTTAAAGGTAACAGGAATATTACAACCTCTATT
>DATHSU010000424.1:0-2464 GCA_035463895.1 Ignavibacteriaceae bacterium
TAAGTTTTTCAACCATAAAGATATAAGCTTATAAATGATTGTCAATCTCAAGAGTCATTAATATTACTAAAAATTCAAAAATATTTTAGATAAAAAGTGTTTATTTTTATTCTCATTTATAATTATATTTGTTTTTAAATATAAAATAGTAAATGATTTTATCAAGGAGAATATAATGTCAAGAAGATGCCAGGTAACAGGAGTTGGTCCGGTATCAGGTAGCAACATTTCGCATGCCCATAATAAGACCAAAAGAAGATTTCTGCCAAACTTACAGAAAAAGCGGATTTGGGTACAGGAATTAAATCGATTTGTTACTGTTAAATTATCAACTAGTGCAATTAAAACAATAAATAAAAAAGGTACCGCTCACATTGCAAAACTGGTGAAAGAAAATAAGATTAAAGTCAGATAACAATATTACTGAAGTGTTTAAAATTGAAAAGGAAAGCCGAGAAGCTTTCCTTTTTTTAATTTTATTACAGAATAAATTACTCGCGAACTACCCAAACCTTAATTTTAGTTGTTACACTTGGATGAAGTTTTATATTTACCCCATAAATACCAAGTGATTTAATTGGTTCTTCGATATCAATTTTTCGCTTATCAATCTCATATTCTTTTTCTTTAAGTGCATCGGCAATCATTTGTGTTGTAACGGTTCCGAAGATCTTATCCTCCTCACCAACCTGTACAGGTATTGTGACAGAAATCTTTTCAAGTTCTGAAGAAAGCACTTCAGCAGCAGTTAATTCCTGTTTGCTTCGTTTTTCAACAACTTTCTTTTCTTCCTCGAGGGCGCGAATATTACCTTTTGAGGCAGCATAAGCTATGCCTCTGGGCAAAAGATAATTTCGGGCATAACCGTCTTTCACGTCAACAACATCACCGATTTTGCCAAGTGATTCAAAGTTTTGTCTTAATATTACTTTCATTTGATCTCCTGAGTTAATTACTACCTAACAGTATCAGAAACATAGGGCAGCATAGCCATATGTCTGGCACGTTTGATAGCAAGGGCTAATTGTCGTTGATATTTTGAGCTGGTGCCGGTAATTCTTTTAGGAATAATTTTGCCCTGCTCTGTAGTGTATTTTTGCAGCAGCTTTACATCTTTATAATCAATATATTTAATATTGTTTTGAGTAAATCTGCAAACTTTTTTTGCTCTTACTTCCTTTTTCATATTAAACTTTCCTACTTAATTAAGTCTGATTCTTCGTTAGATAAAAATTTATCGAATGAGTCTTCTGTATAGTCAACAGATTCTTCTTCTTCGGTAACAATAAGATCCTCTTCTGCCTCTGAACCATTATTTTCAGAAACAGACAATCTTTTATTCAAGAACTGAATTCTTCTAGCCTTAACTTCAACTATGCTTCTGTGATGACCATCTTCAGATTTCCATGTTCTGCTTTGAAGTTCTCCATCTACCAACACAGCCGAACCTTTTTTAAGTCTTTCCCTGCAACTCTCCGCTAATTTATTCCATGCTACTATACCAACATAACATACATCTTCCTGCCATTGATTAGAGCTATCTTTATATTTTCTATTAGAGGCAACAGAAAAATTTACAACAGGGGTTTTATTTGTTGTTTCTCTGAATATTGGATCTTTGGTTAAATTACCAGCCACAATTACATAATTGATTTCGGGCATTTTCAAATCGGCCATAATTATTCCTCCGTACTAAGACTGTAAAATTAATTATTATCGTTATCTTCTTTTTTTATGTTGATATCTTCTTCTGTAGTTTCAACAACTGAGTTAGGGGTTATCTCTTCTTCCGCTGCAACAGATTGTGCTTTATTCTTTTCAATATGCTCTAAGGCTTCCTTACTGAGTTTTATCGTGAGAAAGCGAAAAATCTGCTCATCTAAAGTGTATAACCTATCAAGTTTGGATATTAAATTGGAAGGGGCATCAAATCTAAAGACGGCGTAATAACCAATTTTGCTTTTATTGACCATATAAGCCAGCCTTTTACGCCCCCAATTTTCCAATTCACGAAGTTCACCATTATTAGAAGCGATAAAATCTTTTATGCGGTTAATAGTTGACTCGATTTGACTATCATCAAGCGCTGCATTAATTAGTACAGTGCTATCATAGACGTTCTTTTTCATCCGAAAGTTTCACCTCCCTATGGACTATTAAGGCTCCTGATAATAATAAATTTCAGGAACAGGGTTATGATAAATAATTATTTAAAACGCTTAATAAATTACTTAATAAGCGGTGCAATAACAAGAGCTACAACTGACATTAACTTAAGTAAAATATTCAATGACGGACCAGAAGTATCTTTGAAAGGATCTCCAACCGTATCACCTACAACGGCAGCTTTATGAGGTTCTGAACCTTTTATGTATTTTTGACCGTTTATTTCAATGCCCTCTTCGAACATTTTCTTAGCGTTATCCCAGGCTCCTCCGGCATTTGCCTGAAAGATAGCCATCAA
>DATHSU010000425.1:0-14723 GCA_035463895.1 Ignavibacteriaceae bacterium
GATTAAATCAATAGCTTTGTCAGGAAGAAATCTGTCGGTGATATATCTTTCAGAAAGCTGAGTTGCAGCAACGATAGCCCCATCTGTAATGCGAACTCCGTGATGAACTTCATAACGTTCTTTAAGTCCGCGTAAAATTGATATAGTATCTTCTTCAGATGGCTCATTAACAAGAACAGGCTGAAATCTTCTTTCAAGTGCAGCATCTTTTTCAATGTGTTTTTTGTATTCATCCAGAGTTGTTGCCCCGATTGCGTGGAGTTCCCCGCGAGCCAGTGCCGGTTTCAAAATGTTAGCCGCATCCATTGCCCCCTGAGTTGCACCTGCACCTACGAGTGTGTGAAGCTCATCAATAAAAAGAATAATTTCACCGCTTGATTGCTGGACTTCCTTTATTACTGCTTTTAGTCTTTCTTCAAACTGTCCGCGGAATTGTGTTCCCGCAATTAAAGCACCCATATCGAGAGCAACTATTCTTTTTGTTTTTAGATTTTCTGGAATGTCGCCAGAAACAATTCGATGTGCAATTCCTTCAGCGATAGCGGTCTTCCCTACTCCGGGTTCACCAATCAAAACAGGATTATTTTTTGTTCTTCTTGAAAGTACCTGAAGAACTCTTCTGATCTCTTCGTCTCTTCCTATTACAGGATCAAGCTTTCCCTGCTTAACAAGCTCATTTAAATCTCTTCCATACTTATCAAGAGATTGGTATGTGTCTTCAGGATTTTGTGAAGTTACCCTTTGTGTTCCCCTTACAGTTTTGAGTGCAGTAAGAACATCATTGTAGATAATTCCATTATCGCGCAGCAACTGTCCTGCACTGCCTTTATCATTTGAAAGTGCAAGAAGAATGTGTTCTGTTGAAACGTATTCATCTTTAAGATTACGAGCTTCTTCAGCGGCAGTATCCAATAGCTTTGCAAGATTATTACTCATCTGCTGATTGCCCAGACCCGTACCGCTTACTTTTGGTAAAGACTCAAGCAGTTCATTAACCTTTAGTTTAACAGCATTAAAGTTGCCGCCAGTCTTTTTTATTATTGATTCAGCAACGTTTCCGCTTTCCTGTACAATTGCTGCAAGCAGATGCTCGGGTTCAACAATCTGGTTATTATAGTTCTGTGCAATTTCAATTGCAGTTTGAACAATTTCCTGTGCTTTTACTGTTAGTCTGTTAAAGTTCATAATGAAAGAAGCCCATTCCCTAACCCCTTCCCTAAGGGAAGGGGAACCGGAATTAAATTTTCTCTTATAAAAGTATTAATCATCTCTTATCTCATGCATTAATAATAGTTTTGTAGTTTTCAAACTCCCCTCCTTAGGAGGGGTCAGGGGAGGCTTTCTTATATAGCTCACTTGCCTCGGTTAACATTTTGTTCAATCTGTTTACCAGCTTATGTGGATCATCAAGACTTCCCTCAAGCAACAGAGCAGATTCAAAAAGTTGTTCTGTAGTGTCCAAAATAAATTGATCTTTTGCATCTTTCTTGAAAACGCTCAATAAATTTCTTATCAGTTTATGATCTTTGTTTATCTCCATTGATCTTTTTTGTTCTGGAAGAGCCATTCCCTGGTTTGACATCTTCAGAATTTTCTGCATTGTTGAAGACATTGTATCATCAGGGTTTATTAAGGTCGCAGGACTTCCCTTCAATCGTTTTGATTCTTTTACTTCTGTAACTCTGTCGCCTAGAATATCTTTCATTCGTGAAAGAAGAGAATCAAAATGTTTTTCATCGTCCGCATTCAGCTTCTCTGTCTGATCTTCTTTCTTTTCAACGTCTTCAAGCTTGTCAATCTCTTTAAGGTCTGCTGCATCAACAGATTTAATTTCAAATTCTTTATGCTTACGGATTGACGAAACAACGAATTCATCAACGGGATCATAAAGATATAGCACTTCCAATCCTTTTGATTTGTAAATTTCAAGATGCGGATTCAGATCAATCGCTTCCCTGCTTGCGCCGATAGCATAATAAATTTCTTTCTGGTCCTTTTTCATTCGTCCCACATAATCTTCAAGAGATACAAGTTCTTTTTCATCCTTGCTTACCGAAGAATTGAATCTTAAAAGCTGCTGATACTTTTCAGCATTTTGAAAGTCCATATATCCAAGTTTGAAAATCTTTCCGTGTTCTTTCCAGAATTCTAAATATCGTTCGGGAGAATCTTTCGCTACCTTTATAAGATGAGAAAGCACATTGCCTGTAACACTTTGCGCAATTTTTGTGAAGATGATGTTTTCCTGTAAAGTCTCACGCGAAATGTTCAGCGGTAAATCTTCAGAATCGACCACACCTTTGACGAAGCTTAAATATTCAGGAAGCAGATCTTTATTCTGATGCTGGATCAGAACCCTTCTCACATATAAATCCAATCCATAATCATCACGATTAAATCTCCAGTATTCGTAACTCTTTTTCGGGATAAAGAGCAGGGAGTTAAACTGTATCGGTGCATCGACTGATTTGTGAAGGGTTTCAAAAGGTTCTTCGTTGTCATAAGTTAAAAATTTATAAAACTCATCATACTGTTCTTTTTTGATTGCTGATTTTGGTTCGCGCCATATTGCAGCAATTGTGTTAACCTTATCTTTATCCAGATAAATCGGGAAAGAGATAAAGTTAGAATGCTTTTTAATTATTCCTTCCAAACGATATTTATCTGCGAACTCTTTTGCATCATCTTTCAGATGGATTTCAATTGTTGTACCGCGTTTTAATGCCTCATCCAGAGTTGAAATCTCATAATCGCCTGTTCCATCTGACTTCCATTCAATTGCCGGCTCATCTTTTATGTATGATTTAGATTTTATAATTACTTCTTTCGCAACCATGAATACTGAATAAAAACCAATTCCAAACCTTCCGATAATATTATTAACAGCTTCTTTATTTTCAGAGAGCTGCTTCAGAAATTCCTCTGAGCCTGATTTTGCAATTGTTCCAATGTTGGCAATCATTTCGTCGCGGGACATCCCGATTCCGGTATCAGAAAGTGTGATAATGTTTTTCTTATCATCAAACCCAATTCTGATTTCCAGGGGAAGTTCATTGTCCGGAACGTCACTTCCTTTGGTTGATTCAAATCTTAGTTTATCCAGAGCATCAGAAGCATTAGAAATTAATTCTCTTAAAAAAATGTCCCTGCTTGTGTAAAGTGAATGAACAAGAATATCAAGCAGTTTTTTAGTTTCAGCTTTAAATTCAATTTTGGTTGTATGTTGTTCGGTCATTGCATCTCCTTTTTTTTATAATGCTGAACCTGACTGCCGTCAGGCAAGTCTTGTTTCAGCATCTTCCAAATTAACTAAAGATCCCGAAACAAGCCTGTCTGCCGACAGGCAGATTCGGGATGACTTAATTATTTATTTCTTAATGATTTTAACTTCTTAAATAGTTCTTTTTCTTCTTTGCTCAGATCTTTCGGAACCGTTACATGGATTTTCACATACAAGTCTCCCCTTCCGTAACTTTTAGTTAAACCCAGGCTTTTTAATCTTAAAACACTTTCAGATTCGGTTCCTTCGGGAATGTTAATGCTTACCGTTTTCCCATCAAGTGTTTTAATCTGTTCTTTTCCGCCAAGTACCGCAGTGTAAAGTTCAACATCAAGATTATAATAAAGATCATCATCTTTAATTTCATAAAATGGATGCTGCAGAATATGAAGATTCAAATAAAGATCGCCCTTATTTCCACCGGTTGTTCTGGATCTTCCCAAACCCTTGAGTCTGAGCTTTTGTCCGTCTTTTGTGCCCGGGTTGATTTTTATTTTTAACTTCTTTCCATCAACATTTATTTGTCTTTCGCTGCCATTGAATGCTTCTTCAAGAAATATGTTTAAGTCTGCTTCAACATCCACGGCAGTTTGCTGATGTTGTGTTGTTCCTCTGAATCCGCCCCTTCTTCCACTTCCACCAAAAAATGATTCAAAGAAATCAGAAAATCCACCACCCATATTTCCGAAAATATCATTTATATCGCCCGAAAATTCATACGTAGTTCCGCCGCCTCTTCTTGCACCGCCAAACTGTGAATAGAAATCTTCAAAACCGCCACCAGTATGTTGATATTGTTTCCAGTTTGCACCGAGAGTATCATACTTTTTTCGTTTCTCCGGATCACTTAAAACTTCATTTGCTTCCGTTATCTCTTTAAATTTTTCTTCAGCAACCTTATCATTGGGATTTCTGTCGGGATGATATTTCATAGCAAGCTTACGGTAAGCTTTTTTTATTTCATCCTTCGTTGCAGATTTCTCTACACCAATTATTTTGTAGTAATCTTTAAATTCCATTTCACAATAAATAAAATTTGCATTACGAATTTAAGCAAAAGAAAAGGGTAACCGTATAGTTACCCTTCTCAATCTTCATCATCGAATCTAAATTATTTCACCTTGATTTCAATCTCTTTTGGTTTTGCTTCCTCGGCTTTTGGAACAGTTATAGTTAACTGACCATCTTTGAATTCAGCATTAATTTTGTCTGCCTGAATTAATTCCGGTAGATTAAATGAACGAAAATATTTGCCGTATGATTTTTCAATGCGATGGCATTTAGCATCTTTGGTTTCACTTTCCTGAGCTCTTTCTCCGCTTATGCTGAGCCTGCCGTTTGTAAAAGAAATTTTCACATCTTCTTTTTTTATTCCGGGAAGATCAACTTTTAGTGTATATTTTTCCTTATCTTCATAGATGTCTGTTAAAGGCATCCATACTGCATTTTCGTATTCATTCTCTGATTCTTTGCTCTTTGAAATACCAAAGCGGTTTTCAAGCGAGTTAAACATTCTGTTGAATTCTCTTTCGAAATCAACAAGATCTCTCATCGGGTTGAATTTTACGAGTGTCATAATAACTTCTCCTTTTTGTTTGTTTAAAGTTTTTGTGTTTGAATTTGCCTACTTAATAGCAACGAATATGCCGATTCTAAAAAGCCCCGTATCTCATTATAAAATAAAGACTTAGAGCAAGATACCGGTTTTTGCTGGAAATTGACATAATGGCAGTCAATTTGTCAACAACTGACTTTAGCTATAATCTCGGTCACATTTGTCTGCCATATTTACAGAAGCTATTAGAAGTGTATTATTTGTAAAATTACATGTTTGCGGGCGTCGCGGGAAGAAAATTGATAAACCATTTGTATTTGCTTATTTTTGAATCCTTAAAATTGAGCAGTCAACCCAAGTGAAAGAAGATACAATAATCGCCTTAGCAACTCCAGCCGGAGTCGGGGCAATTTCAGTTATAAGAATCAGCGGTCCACAGTCTTTTTCTATTACTGATAGGTTTTTTAAAGGAAAAACAAACATTTCAAATGCATTATCGCACACAATTCATTATGGTGACATTTTTAGTTCCGATGATATTCATATAGATGACGTTTTGATTTCAGTATTCAAAGCTCCAAATTCATATACAGGGGAGGATTGTGTAGAAATAAGCTCGCATGGAAACCCGCTAATAACTCAGAAAATAATAGAATTGTTTATCAGTGAGAATGACATAAGATTAGCTGAGCCGGGTGAGTTTACAAAAAGAGCTTTTCTGAATAATAGAATTGACCTGGCTAAAGCTGAAGCTGTTGCCGATGTAATCAGTTCGAGGACTGAAGCTTCATTCCGTGGTGCACGAAATCAGCTGGATGGACTTTTATCAAAAAAAGTATCAGAACTTAGGGGAAAATTGATTAATTCCTCATCTTTTATAGAATTGGAGCTGGATTTTGCCGAAGAGGATATAGAATTCGTTAACCAGGACGAACTTCTTAAAAGAGTAGATGATATAATCATTGAGATAGATACCTTATTGGAATCTTATTCTTTTGGCAGGGTAATACGCGATGGCGTAAATGTAGCTCTTGTAGGAAAACCAAATGTAGGAAAGTCATCGCTGCTTAATTATATCCTTAAAGAATCGAGAGCAATTGTAAGTGAAATTCCCGGAACGACCAGGGATGTTATTCGTGAAGAAGTTTCAATAGATGGTATTTTATTCAGATTATTTGATACCGCCGGAATAAGAATTTCCGAGGATGCAATTGAAAAAGAGGGTATATTAAGAAGCCGGGAAACTGTTCGTAGTGCTGATGTTATTATTTTTCTGGAAGATGTTACTCAAATGGAGTCGAAAGATCTGTTGATCGATCTGTTGAAACTGACAAGTCTGGATAAAGTATTGAAGGTGATAAATAAAATAGACCTTGTAAAAGAAGCCAACTTCGATTTTGACGCTAAAATTTCAGCTAAAACAGGGGAGGGGATAGGTATCCTTTTCCAAAAAATGAAGCAAAAAGCAATTGGGAACGAAAACTATACTGAGAAAACAGCAATCGTTACAAATCTGAGGCATCACAATTGTTTGAAGAGGTCCAGAGAAAACTTAATCAATGCCAGAGAATCAGTTTTAAACAAAATGAGCGGGGAATTCATCGCAGTAGATCTTAGAAATGCCGAAATGAATTTAGCTGAGATCATTGGAGAAGTCACTTCAGATGACATTCTTAATAATATATTTATGAAATTTTGTATCGGGAAGTAGTGTTTAAGTTTCACGTGAAACCCTCGTTAGTTGTTAATTAACAAATATTTTTGTTTCACGTGGAAACATAAAAGTCTTGAAAATGAAAAATTTTGACATAATTGTTGTTGGAGGCGGACATGCCGGCATAGAGGCGGCATCAGCTGGTGCGCGCATGGGCTGTTCAGTTGGATTAGTCACAATGGATCGCTACGCTATGGGTAGAATGTCCTGTAATCCCGCAATTGGCGGAACGGCAAAGGGTCATCTGGTTAGAGAAATTGATGCTCTGGGTGGAATAATGGGCCAAATTGCAGACAGAACGGGCATTCAGTTCAGAATGCTAAATCGCTCTAAAGGTCCCGCCGTTTGGTCACCGCGATGCCAGTCTGACAGAAAGTTATATTCTGAAGAAGCTTATAGAGTTATTTCTTCAACCGACAATGTTGAAATTGTTGAAGGATCCGCCATTGAGGTTTTAACAGAGGATGAAAAAATAGTTGCTGTAAAATTAGCAGATGGAAGTGAAATAGGATGTAAAGCACTAATTCTTTCTTCTGGCACTTTTCTGAATGGGTTGATGCATACTGGATTAAATTCAACTAGCGGAGGAAGGTTTGGTGAAGAACCCGCAACAGGATTTACTGAATCCTTAGCAAAACTAGGTTTTGAATATGGAAGATTGAAAACCGGAACCCCGCCCAGATTAAAGAAAGATTCTATTGATTGGGATATCCTCGAAGAACAACCTGGAGATGAAAATCCTCAGCCCTTTTCTTACATAACTGACCTGTCAAATTTTCCATTCCTTCCTCAGGTGAGTTGTCATATAACTTATACCGATCATTCGGTTCATAAAATTCTTGAGAGGGGATTTCATCAATCACCAATGTTTATGGGACTGATCAAAGGTGTTGGTCCTAGATATTGTCCGTCAATCGAAGATAAAATTGTTCGTTTTGCTGATAAAGAGAAACATCAACTTTTTCTTGAACCCGAAGGATTGGACAGTGATTTGATCTACGTAAACGGCTTCTCATCGTCGCTGCCGGCGGAGATTCAATACGAAGCTTTGAGAAAAATAAAGGGTTTAGAAAATGTAGAAATGGTTCGTCCGGGATATGCTGTTGAGTATGATTTTTTCCCACCTCACCAGGTGGACTTGACGTTAGAAACCAAATTGATTGAAGGACTTTACTTTGCCGGACAAATTAATGGAACATCGGGATATGAAGAAGCAGCTGCACAGGGATTGGTTGCGGGAATAAATGCTTCCTTAAAAATTCAGGGCAAACCAGAATTTGTTTTGAAACGAAGTGAAGCATATATCGGTGTTTTGATTGATGATCTCGTGAATAAATCAACTGATGAACCTTATAGAATGTTCACATCAAGAGCAGAGCATAGATTATTACTTCGTCAGGATAATGCCGATAGAAGATTGATGAATTATGGTTATCAATTCGGATTGATAGGTTCGGAATTAGCGAGCAGAGTGAATGCAAGAGAAGAACTAATAAACCAAAGCATTCAATTCTGCAGCAATACAAAGCTTCACGCAAGAGAAATTAATATGTTTTTAGAATCTCTGGGATCTTCACAAATAGATTCTACGGAAACAATATCAAAACTTTGTAAACGACCGGAATTAAATCTTAAACAGATAATATCTTTGAATGGATATGCAGACAATAAGCTTATTCAGAGTTTGTTGAATGATGCGGCTGCTCTTGAACAGGTTGAAATTGAATTGAAATATGAAGGATATATTCAAAGACAGCACGAAACTGTAAACCGGTTTGAAAAATTTGAAGAAACAAAAATTCCTTCGACATTGAATTATTTGAACTTGAGGCAATTGTCAGCGGAGGGAAGAGAGAAATTGAATAAAGTGAAACCAAGATCAATCGGACAGGCCTCTCGTATCGCTGGTGTTACCCCTTCAGATATTTCTGTTTTATTGGTATATTTGAAAAACTAATTTTTAAGGACTTTCATGCCGCCATCTAAGCAGGAACTCTACCTTAAAGAACTACAAAACTTTTGCTGGGATAACGGGTTTAACCCAGAGCCAATGCGCACAGAGAGGCTCGCTTACTTTGCACAACTTGTTGCAGATAAAAATAAATCGGTAAATCTTATTTCTCGAAGGGATGTCGATTCAATAGTTGAAAATCACGTTTTCATATCGGCATACATAACTCAATACATTCCGGATAAAACATTCAAATTTTTAGATATAGGAACCGGAGGCGGATTTCCCGGAATTCCGATAGCAATAATGCGTCCGGATATGCGCGGTGTTCTGGTTGATTCTACGGGAAAGAAGATTGAAGCCGTTAAGGATTTTATAGATAAACTTAAACTCAGTAATGTTGTTGCTGAGAACAGCAGAGTTGAGAGTCCCGAATTTATCGAACAGCATAAAGGAACTTTTGATCTTGTTGTAAGCAGAGGAACTGTTCCGCTAATCATACTTTTCCGATATTCATTACCTTTGGTGAAAGACAAAGCATATATAATGGCGATGAAGGGCGGTAATCTGGAGGAGGAGTTCAAAAAAGCTGAGATCAAATACAAATCTTATATTAAAAAGTCTACTATTTACGAGTTGTATTACAAGCCAACTAACATCCGCAACAAAAAAGGCAAGAAGCTGGTATTAATTGAGCTAATTAAATAATAATTTTTCGCTTCGATATTTATTTAATTCCGGAGTTCGCTGATCAGGTATTGGATTCTGATTTTTTGTATATCCTCTTATTCTTTCGGTTTAGCCCAAACTTCCCCTGAAACCGATAACGACTTCAAGAAATTTTTTGAAGTCGGTGGGGATGTTATTACCCAACCGGCAAACTTCACTTCTGATGATTGGATAAAACTCTCTATTACATTTGGCATCACAGGTCTTTCAACTCTTATTGATAAAGATATACAAGAATTCTCTCAATCAAACAAATCCGACTTTACAGATCATCTCTTTAAAATAGACAAATACTATCATATCGAAAGTATGATAATAAGCATAGCAGCTATTTATGGTTATGGCGTGCTTGCAGATAAAGCGGATGTAAGCAATTTAGGTTTGCGGCTTTCTGAAGCAACATTTTACTCCGGCTTAATAAACCTTTCCACAAGATTTTTAATTGGTAGGGGAAGACCCAACATTACGGAAAGTCAGTATGATTTTCGTCCACTCGATTTCACCTGGGATTACTCGGCATTTCCATCTGCCCACACAACGCTTGCATTTGCTTATTCAACAGTTATGGCGAAAGAGTATAATAACTTTTTCTGGAAGTTCGGTTGGTATTCTTTTTCAGCATTGGTGGGATTTGCAAGGATACATAATGACCAGCACTGGCTTTCGGATGTTTTAATGGGTGCGGCGCTGGGATATTTTATCGGCGAGTTTGTAAATAATCATAAGACAAATCAACTAAATAGTAATCCGGGAACAGTAGTTCCGCAGCCGATTGTAAATTTTAAAATTCCCCTTTCATTATAAATGACAAAGGACAGCTTAACACATAATTTGGTTTCATCAGAGGTATTTAAAGACCTGTTAAATCGAATATCTTCTTATGATGATCCGGGTTTTCCCATTTATACAAGTCCGCTTTACGGCTGTACAAAAAGTCTGCTTGTTAAAAAACTATTCGAAAAAGAGAAGGTTGTTCTTGTTCTTCAGCCGGATGAAAAATCAGCCGCAGAATTTAACGTAGAATTAAACGTACTTGGACTTTCAAAA
Organism: Ignavibacteriaceae bacterium; assembly: GCA_035463895.1. GTDB lineage: Bacteria > Bacteroidota > Ignavibacteria > Ignavibacteriales > Ignavibacteriaceae > JAGXRK01. Next base: position 10,277 of record DATHSU010000425.1, read on the forward strand.
GATATTCTTCTTATAGATGAAATTAAATCTGAACTGCTGCAGGAAAAACTTACAGAGATAAATCAGCGCGAAAAGTTTATTCTTATTTCAACTTATGATATCCTTTCCTGTCTGTTGCCGGATAAAAATAAAATTGAACAGAAAACCACAAAGATCCAGATTGGCGGCGAGTTAAGTTATGATGACCTTATGGAATACCTGAATCTACTTGTTTATACTAAAGATAAATTTGTTGAAGCTCCGGGATATTACTCACAGCGGGGATCGATAATAGATTTTTGGTCATATAGTGAAAAGAATCCGGTAAGACTTGAATATGACGGCGATTTTCTTGAATCAATCAGATACTTTGATCCCGAAAGTCAGAGATCTATTGATAAGATTGAATCAGTTACACTTGCGGCTAAAATAAATCAGCAGTTATTAGAAGAAAATCATTCAAACATCTTTGATTATCTGAATGATCCGGTAGTCATAGTATCATCATATGATTTGAACAGCTTAGCTAAACAGCAGATCAATCCTTTCACCGAAGAAGAGTTTGGTGAATCTGAAGAAAGTATTGAAGAATCGACCGACGAAGACATACCGGAAATAAGTGAATTAAACATTTCAGAAAAATTGGATAATCGTAATATTGAATCAAATGATTTTGTTAACAGGTACAATGTTAGATGGATAATCGAAGAGGAAATCGCCTCAAACAACAACAGGGTTGAGCTTGGTTTTACTCCGGCACCAACCATTAATTCAAATTATGAGGTATTGTTCAAAACGTTGTCATCATACACAACACAAAGCTTTGATGTTGTTATAACCGTTGAGAATGAATTACAGGAAACACGCTTACGCGATCTTCTCTCAGAATTCAAACAGGAACTGGCGGGATTGATTGAATCAGGCAAAATTAAGATTGTAACTTTTGCAGTTAAAGAAGGGTTCGTTCATAAAGCCGATAAACTCCTGCTACTTACAGATTATCAGATATTTAATAAACCTTACCGCACCAAGATCTCAACTTCAAAAAAATTCAAAAGAGCCAAATCAAAAACTTTCGCATCCATCAAAAAAGGAGATTACGTTGTACACGAAGATTATGGAATAGGACAATATGCGGGACTCGAAACAATAAAAATCGGTGAAACACTACAGGAGTCGATGAAGATTCTTTATTCTGAAGGCGGAGTAGTTTATGTCAATCTTAACTATCTGACACTCGTAAAAAAATATTCATCAAATGAGAATCTCGTTCCTACACTTTCAACTCTTGGCACTGGCGAATGGCAGAACACCAAAGCAAAAACCAAAAAGAAAATTAAAGAGGCTGCAATAGAACTAATTGAACTTTATGCAAAGCGTAAAGCATCAAAAGGATTTCAGTTCAATAATGATACTGTATGGCAGAAAGAACTTGAAGCATCATTCTTTTATGAGGACACACCCGATCAGGCAAAAGCTACTGACGATGTTAAGCTGGATATGGAAGCCGAGAATCCTATGGACAGACTTGTCTGCGGCGATGTTGGTTTTGGTAAAACAGAGGTTGCAGTACGAGCGGCTTTCAAAGCTGTGCAGGATGGGAAACAGGTTGCCATACTTGTTCCCACTACAATTCTTGCTGAACAGCACTATAACACATTTACAGACAGACTATCTCAATTTCCGTTAAGAGTTGCTGCCTTATCAAGATTTCAATCAAGAAAACAACAAACCGAAATTGTTAATAAGCTGGATGAAGGTCAGGTTGATATTGTTATCGGAACGCACCGCCTTCTTTCCAAAGACATTAAGTTTAAAGATCTTGGACTTCTTATAATTGATGAAGAACACCGCTTCGGTGTAAAATCAAAAGAGAAATTAAAATCTATAAAAGTGAATGTTGATACTTTAACTTTGACCGCTACACCTATTCCGAGAACACTTAATTTATCTTTACTTGGCGCAAGAGATCTTTCGATAATTGCTACTCCTCCGCCAAACCGTCAGCCGATTTATACAACCGTATCTACTTTTGATATGACCAGGATCAGAGAATGGATACTTAATGAATTAAAACGCGGCGGACAGGTTTATGTCGTGCACGATAGAGTGCATTCAATTGACAGACTTGCCGGATATATTAACAAGTATGTTCCCGAAGCAAAGCTTGCCGTTGCACACGGGCAGATGAAAGTTTCTCAGCTTGAAGATGTTATTCACGGATTTCTGAATAAAAAATATGATGTTCTGCTGTCAACAAAAATTATAGAATCCGGAATTGATATACCAAATGTTAACACAATAATTGTAAATCGTGCTGATAGATTCGGACTTGCAGAACTCCATCAATTACGCGGAAGGGTTGGAAGATCTGACAGGCAGGCTTATGCATATTTCATTGTTCCATCTATGAGCGGAATAACAAAGAAGGCATTGCGAAGACTTCAGGCAATTGAAGAGTTTACTGAAATTGGGGCAGGTTTCAATTTATCCATGCGCGATCTTGAAATCCGCGGAGCCGGTAATTTGCTCGGAACAGAGCAAACCGGATTTATTAATGATGTTGGATTTGATCTGTATGTTAAGATGATAAACCAGGCGGTTGAGGAATTAAAGTACCAGGAGTTTAAAGAAGTATTCAAGTCTCTTCCTAAACAGAAGGAAAGAACAGAACCCACAATAGATACCTTTTTCGATATTGGAATACCGGACACTTACATTCCCGAACAGGCAGAAAGACTGAACTATTATACAGAACTTTATTCAATTGAAAAACTTGAAGATATAAGTGAAATAATTGATGAAATGAAAGACCGGTTCGGACCACTCCCATCGATAGTGCAGAGGCTTATTGAAACAGCAAGGTTACGATTTTATGCTTCCTATGCATTGTTTGAAAGAATTATCATTCAAAGAAAAAATATCTTCATTATACTTCCCAGAGGTGAGAATGAAGAATATTACAAGTATAAGTTCATTGAGATGATGAGACTTATAATGGATGAATATAAGAATGAGATTAAATTTGTTCAGCAAAAAGAAGTAATGAAACTTACAATTGAAAATAAATTCACAAAACCTGAGGAAATCCTTAGTTACCTTTTAAAGTTTTGTGATAGAACCAGAAATCTTTTTGAAAACTATTTGCTTGCGGTAAATGACAATAGTTCATCAAAAGACAATCCTATTCCAAGATAGGGGGTGTAAGTTGGATAATTTCCTGAAATAGGAAACAAATTAGTTCCACCCTCAAACGCCAAACTTAGACCTTCAAATATCTGATACCTATAGTTCAGGCTAACCCCGATACCCAATCCCGAAAAGAAAACCTCTTCGTGTATATTTTTGACACCAGCATATCCTGCATATGGACATAATAAAAAATTACTTCCGATTTTAATTTCTGAACCAAGCCTAAAATAAAGAGGCAAAAAATATTTTTTAAACAAATCAGCAGTCGGTGTTAAATATACAATGCCAAGTTCCAGAAAAATGCTGACATTTCTGTTTGTCCATGATTCTTCATCGGAAGCTAGTCTTATATTAAAAGTTCCGAAAACATCAAGCAGCTTATCTCCTTTTTTTACAGGTGAGTCAAAACCGGTTCCAAACAATATTCTTGGTTTAAAGACTAAGTTATTAGGGAAATCTGTTTTGGAAGAATCCACCTCCACGATTTTACTAAATGAGTTTGAAAAGAACAAAAGAACGACAATTAAATAAAGAATGCCACGTTTGATTAGTCTTGAACTAGAATCGATCATTATAACACAGTATTCTTAGCTGAGTGCAATTTATTAATTTTTATAAAATCCCAATCGTAAATACAAAAGCCCTATCATTATAATCATTAAATGTCATAATATATTCTCCCTGTATGAATAACTGAAAAGTGTAAGTATGAAAGAGTTTTATGCCGCCAATTAAGCCAAGCCCTATTCCGTCGCCTTCTTTGTCATCGAAAAAGAAATCTTCGTGAGCCACCCAATGAAATCCTAACGAAGCGCCAAGGTATGGACACACATCTGTTTTTGTAAACAGATAATTACCGTAAAGATTTATAGCAAATCCGTTTCTGGCACCAATCATTAATCCAACAGCGTAATCCGGAACCTCATAATCAAAGTAAGCATTAATAGTAAAGGATTTTTTATCATTATCGTATCCATGAATTGGAAACAGATAACCGAATCCTAATCCGAAATTATATCGTGCGGCTCTTCTAAGTGATTCAACAGATTCTTTACCCACAACACTTCCCACTTCCACGTTTCTATTAAAAGATTGTTTTGTAACCACACTTACCGCAACACGTTTCATAACGGCTTCAAGATCTTCCACGTTCAGAGCTGTAGTTTGATCTGCTACAAGCCTTCTGCCCGACGGCAGTTCGAGAAGGGAATATTGAACAATAATTTTTTCACCCAGGGCATTAAGGTTACATAACAGCACCTGATCGGCATTGAGC
>DATHSU010000426.1:0-6394 GCA_035463895.1 Ignavibacteriaceae bacterium
AAAGTTTTTATGATCGAAGGAGATTTTGACTGGAGCGACGTTGGAAGCTGGGAAACTGTTTATGAACTTAGCAGCAAGGATGAAAATTCTAATGCAGTTGTAGGTGATGTTTACACAAAGAAAACAAATAGTTCATACATATATTCACCAAATAAATTCACCTCCGTTATTGGGCTGCAGAATATAGTTGTTATAGATACTCCGGATGCGCTGCTTGTGTGCAATCGGGAAAATGTTCAGGAAGTGAGAGATGCAGTAGAGCACTTAACTAAAAACGATAAGCCGGAATTAATCTAATTTTATTTTCTTTGGCAGGTAGAATACACTAAGCAGAAAGATAAGAAAAGTAAAAACCGCTCCTGTTAAAAACGGGAATGGATAACCGAGAAACTCAAAAGCAAATCCGCCCCAAAGCGGACCGAGCACTCTTGCAAATGCAGAAAATGACTGATTTATTCCAAGTGTAATCCCCTGCTCTGCATCAGAGGTAACTTCAGAAATAAGACTTAGTATTGTAGGCTGTAAAGTACCCGTACCATAAGACAGCACCACAGAAATTATTGCCAGCCCTAAAAATGTTTGTCCATACGGAATAAGAGCCAGGGTAATCATTATAAGAAAAGCACCTATAATAATGATATATTTTTTCGACATTATTTTATTTACATAGCCGATCAATCCGCCCTGAACAATTGCGGAAGTCAGCCCCACAATTCCAAACATATATCCATTCTGAAGATCGGTAAAGCCATACACCTGGATACCAAGTAAAGCGAATGTGCCGTAAATATTGGCAAAGGAAAAGGTTAGTATAAAAAATAGCAGCACAAGAATAAATAATTCCGGTCTTGAAAGAATTTTCTTTGTTCCCTGAATATCAAATAAAGCTCTTTTTTTCTGAACTGATACTTCCCTGTCAAGGTTTGATTCCGGCAGATAAAAAAGTGTTAAAAGGAACGCAAGCAAAGAAAAACCTGCTGCTGCAAAACCGGTTATCATATAGCCGTACTCAGCAAGAAAACCCCCGATTAAAGGACCAAAAACAAAACCCAATCCGAATGCAGCGCCTATAAGTCCCATTCCCTTGGAACGATTTTCCTTAGTTGTAACATCAGCTATGTATGCCTGTGCAACTCCAATACTGCTTCCGCCTATACCGGCAATAATTCTGGAAATTAAAAGCATTATGTAAGATTGTGTGTATGCAAAAAGTATATAGCCGACTGCATTAAGGAAAAGAGATACAACTATAACAGGTTTGCGCCCGTGCTTATCTGATAGTTTTCCAAAAAGCGGATTGAATAAAAACTGAACAAAGGAATAAATAGCTATTGCAATCCCGATTGCTGCTTCGTCAACTCCTAATTCTTTTTTTGCAAATGATGGTAGAATGGGTATGAGAATTCCGAATCCTAACAGGTCAATAAAAACAGTTAAAAATATTAAGAATAAAGCGGATTTTTTCTTCACGGGTAGATTTAATTTCTATTGAATGACTGCAAATATAACTAAAGAATTTTTGATAAAAGGAAATGAAATAACATCAGTTAGTTTTATACAATTTAATTCTGTTATTAAACTGAGTAAGAATTGACCTGGTATCTTCAAACGCCTGCTTCATTTGATTTTTGTGTTCAGCAGAAAGGAAGTAATACAGAGAATCATCATATCTTTGTGATGGAAGAATTATATATTCATTACCCGTATTTGTCGCTCCCCTGAAAACCCAGGTTGGCAGATAATTAACTTCAGAAATGAATAAAGAGTCAGCAGTAAAATTCTTTGTGATATTGATGTTTAATATAACTCCGGCATCAGAATAGCGCCATCTCTGGTTTGATATAAAATTGCCGAGTGAGTATGCAATAAATCCTGTGTCAAGTCTTGCATTTTGTGATTTATAAAAATCAACCGGCTGAACAACATGCGGATGTGAGCCGATTATAATGTCTGCACCCGATTCAATTGATTTGTTTACCACTTCCTTCTGATATTGATTTGGTAAACGTTTGTACTCATCACCAAAGTGATAATAAACAATAACAATATCCGCAGTATTTCTTGCCTCAGTTATATCTTTCTCAATTAATTTGTAATCGATCAGATTGACAATGTAGTCTTTACCTTTAGGTTTTTCAATTCCGTTGGTTCCGTAGGTATAAGATAAGATAGCAGCATTTATTCCATTGATATTGAATACTCTTATGGAATCCCGGTCTTCCTGTGAAGTGAAAGTTCCAACACTGTGCAGACCATTTTTACGGATCTGTTCAATTGTTCTTAAAACACCCATTTCTCCTTTATCCAGAGAATGATTGTTGGCTGTAACCAGCAGGTCAAATCCTGCATCTTTCAATGCAGCAATATAATCATCGGGCGTATTGAAGAAAGGATAGCCTGAATAACCGGCTTGTCTTCCTGCAGTAACAGTTTCCAGGTTGCCAATTGTAAAATCCGGTGATGATAAATAATTTTTTATTTCACGGTAAACAGGTCTGAAGTCGAAGGAGTCTTTGTCAACCCTAGCATAGTTAAACTGTGTAGAATGGCACATTAAATCTCCGACGAAAGAGATTGTAATAGTGACAACAGAATCTTTACCCTCGGTAAATAATTCGGCTTTAACTTCCGAATCAGATATGCAAGAAGAGAGTAAAAATGCTGTTCCCAGAAATAAAATTATTGAAAGAGTCAGGCAGAGTTTTTTCATAGATATAAATAAAAGAAGGCTGGATTCTTAGTCCAGCCTCATATATTAAAAATAATTATAAAAAATAATTATTATTTCTCAGCTTTTCTCTGAGCTTTCACTGTCTGTACGTCATTTCTGACATCCTGGCAGAGCTTACGTAATTCGCTTAAGCCTTTTCTTACGCGGGTACCCGCAGCGGATTGACCCTTCTCGTAGAATTTTTGAAAATCCGGCTCAAGACTCTGAACAAATCTGACCAATTCATTAAATTTTTCCATGAACACCTCCTGAATAGTGGTTAATAATAGTTAATTAGAATTTTCCAGAACAATTTCTGCAATATCTTTTACTGAAATTTTTTCAGTCTTTTCAAAATGTTTAATACCATCTGTCATCATAGTCATACAAAACGGACAAGCAGAAGCAATAGTTGAAGCATTAGTTTCAATTGCTTCGCGTGTTCTTTCTTCATTTATTCTACCGCCTTCTTCATCTTCAAGAAACATCCTTCCGCCTCCTGCACCGCAACAGTATCCCCTGCTTTTATTTCGTTCCATTTCAACAAGATCAACTGAGGCAATTTTACTCAGAGCTTTTCTTGGTGGATTATAAACATCATTATATCTTCCAAGGTAGCAGGAATCGTGATAAGTAACTTTATGAGTTTCAGCCGTTCCGTTTAACTTGATCTTTCCGTCTTCTATAAGTTCGTTTATTAATTCTGTGTGATGCTTTACTTCAAAATTGCCGCCGAATTGTTTGTACTCATTCTTTAATGAATGATAACAATGCGGACAAGCTGTTACAATCTTTTTTACACCATAATTATTTAAAGTTTCAACATTTTCCATCATCATCATCTGGGCAAGATATTCATTTCCCAATCTACGGGCTGTATCACCGTTGCATTTTTCCTCTGTACCAAGAATTCTGAAATCAACACCGGCTTTCTGCATTAAAGAGGCAAAAGCCCTTGAAACTTTTTTATATCTGTCGTCAAACGAACCCGCACAACCGACCCAGAACAAGTACTCTGTGTTTTTATCTTCAACCATGGTTTTAACGTTTAATCCTTCAGCCCATTCGGCACGGTCTGCAGGATTAAAAGCCCAGGGTGTAAAGTTTGTTTCCATACTCTTAAATACATTGTTAAGATTAGACGGAAACTGTGATTCTGAAAGTACAAGGTATCTTCGCATATCAACTATTGAGTCAACGTGCTCAATCATAACAGGACATTCCTGAACACAAGCCATACAGGTTGTGCACTGCCAGAGTTCTTTATCAGATATATAATCGTGAACTAAAGTTTTGCCAAAAATTCCATCATCATTTTTACCTGAAGCCAGTAATGGCGCTTTTTCTTCAGTCCTTTTTCTTATATCTACTATTATTTTTCTGGGTGATAATGTTTTTCCAACAATATTTGCCGGACAAACAGCTGTACATCTGCCGCATTCTGTGCAGGAATAGCCATCCAGAAGCTGCTTCCAGGAAAAATGTTCAATGTCAGAATTTCCGAATTGCTCTGCACTTTCATCTTCAAGGTTGAGTTTTTTAAGTGTGTTTCTGTCAGGTTCAAGGTTAGCAAAGTACACATTAGGAATAGAGGATAAAACGTGAAGATGTTTTGAATAAGGTAAAAAGTTCAAAAAAGCAAAAATGATAATAATATGTGCCCACCAGAAAAATTCGTAAAAGAACGGAGCACTGGAACCATCCGTAAACATCATACTGCTCAGTGCCGCAGATACAGGTCTAATCTCGTGTTCTCCGGTTGTAAATCCGTTCATTGCAATCCCGGAAGCATATTGTCCAAGCATTGTAATACAGACGAACATTATCATTAAAAGAATAAACGCGGCATCTATTTTGCCTGATTTATCAACCTCCAAACGAGGCACTTTTATTACAAATCTTCTGTACAGAGAATAAATAACAGATAGGATTACAAGTACTGCAAAAACTTCGTGCACAATACTTACTATTGAATAAAAGCCGCCTAAAAATTCAAGATTAAATGGAGTATAAAAACCCTGAATTATTGTTTCTATTACTGCTACGATAAAAAGAACGAATCCCCAGAAGATAAGAAAATGTAGAATGCCTGCAACAGGGTCACGCAATAGTTTTGATTGTGCAAATGCGATAGTCCAGACTCTTTTTAATCTTTCTCCAGCATTATCAAAACGATCATCCTTTTTCTTTGCAACCTTAAGATATTTTATAAGATTGGAGCAGCTGTAAATGAAAAATCCAATTGCTCCTAAGAACACCAGAATGAAAATAATATTCTTAATTCCGAAATCAGGCATATTATTGGATAAGAATTAATTACTTAATCGATTTCTTAATGCCAAAATAAATTGACGCTGATGCAATAACCTTTGCTACCGTCCATGCAGAAAATATTACAGCACCAAGTTTGAATGCTTCAGAAAATTCTCTTACATAAAATGTATAGAGGAAAGACATTCCGGATAGAATAATTATTACATTTCCTGCGAACATTGCCAGAACAACAGGGATATAACTTTTATTTTTCTCAATAATATAACCTGTTAAGTATGCTGCAACCGGAAATGCAAGTAGATATCCGCCTGTAGGTCCGAATAATCTGGCAAATCCCACTAATCCATCAGGAGTTTGTGCGAATATCGGAAGACCAACAGAGCCCAATGCTAAATACAGTACCTGACTGTAAGCACCATTTCTGGCACCGAGAAAAGCACCGGCAAGAACAACCATCATTGTCTGCAATGTAAAAGGAACCGGTTTAACCGGAATAGTAATTTGAGCAGCAACTGCTGTAAGAAATGTAAAAGTTATAATCCAGAATATTGAAGAAGATTTAACTAAGTTAAATGTTTTTAGAAGTTTACTGTTATTAACAGATTCTTTAATCATCGTTTATTTCCTTAAATAGATTTTTATTAAAAAATTTTTCTGTTTTAGTTAATGCCATATCAAACTTTTCATTTGAGCCGGAAAACGGATGAACAATGTTAAATGTATGGCCCGCTGATTTTATTATTTCCATTTCAGTATTCTTTTTATCTGACCAATCATATAGCTGCTCTGCTTCTTTAACAGGAACAGTGACATCTTGATCACCGTGTACAATTAAAAATGGAATTTTTATTGAGATTAATGCTTTCTCCAAATTAAGTGAAGAATCTTTATTCTTTTCAATATCATCCAGCAATGTCAAGTTTAATCGCATTAACTGCTTTGTACGGGCGTTGAGAATTTCAACATAACCCTTTTCACGCCATTCCTTCTTTTGTCTTTCAGTGTACCTGTCAATTTTTGCTACAGAAGCCCATACTATTAAGGCAGATAAAGACTTGTTTCCGGCTGCTGTTAAAATTGAAACTGCTCCACCACGGCTATGGCCTAGTATGCCAATTTTTTCGTTATTGGTTTTCCCAAAAAAACCGCTTCTATAATTTTCAATTAGCTCATTTAATTCATCAATTTCTAATGAAATAGTATTATCTGCAAATTTATCCAACTCTGTAAATTCAGTTGAATTATTGCCAATGCCATTATGAGAAAAATTAAATGAAAGTACAAAGTAACCTTTTTCAGCAAAGTGGTTCGATGTAAAATTCCAAAAACCCCAATCTTTAAATCCTTTGAAACCATGAACAAATATTAAACAGGGAGAAGAAGCAAGATTTTTCATTCCATAAGCAGTAA
>DATHSU010000427.1:0-11094 GCA_035463895.1 Ignavibacteriaceae bacterium
TGTCAGTACCAAAAATGAGCCAGCCAATAAATGTAAGAACAGCAATAAGAATAATTACCGGAACAAAAACTGAAGCTACTTTATCTGCAAGTTTCTGAATTGGTGCTTTTGAACCCTGCGCATTTTCAACTAACTTAATTATTTGACCAAGTACAGAATTAACTCCTGTTTGTGTCACTCGAAATTCAAAAGTGCCTGTTTTATTTATAGTTCCACCAATTACTTTTGAACCCGATGTCTTTTCCACCGGAATACTTTCGCCGGTCACCATAGATTCATCAACAGTGGAATATCCTTTAATTATTATTCCGTCAGCAGGATTTTTTTCACCTGGTTTAACTATCACAATATCATCAGGTACAAGTTCTTCAATTGATTTTACTGTTTCTATTCCATCAACCAAAACTGTAGCTGTATTAGGCTGAAGCTCGAGAAGATTTTTTACTGCATTACCTGTTTTTGATTTTGCTCTTGTTTCAAGCCACTTACCCATCAAAATCAGGGTAATTATTACAGCAGTAGTATCATAATAGACATGCTGAACATTTAGATTTGATAACATGACTTCCGGAAACAATGTTACAAAAAGACTGAATAAATATGCTGAGCCTGTCCCGATCGCAACAAGTGAGTTCATATCTGCATTGAGATGAGTCAGGTTTTTCCAAAATGCTGTGAAAAATCTTTTTCCTGGAATAAAAACAATCGGCGTTGTAAGTATCAGTAATATTTTATTTAAATAATCTGACGAAAGGGGAACGAGGTTACTAAATCCTTCCCACATCATTCCCATATTTATAATTGTTACAGGAATAGTAAAAATTAAAGCAAGAATAAAATCTTTCTTTGTCTGATCTTCGAATGTGCTTTTATAAATTTCATTTGACTCACTGATAAATTTTTTATTTTCTGTGAAGCCGGAAAGGTCAACCCCATAGCCGGCATCATCAATGAGTTCAGCAATTCTGGTTAAATCATAGTTTTCAGATTCAATTTCAAAAGAAACTTTTTCAGTAGCTAGATTTACTGAAACGTTTTTTACACCGTTAGCTTTTGATATCGCTTTCTCTACCCTTGCGACGCAACTGGCGCAGGTCATTCCTTCAACGGGAAGGGTTATTTTCTTTGTTTCTATCTTCAATTCAATTAGTACGTTAATCTATTCTTTTTTGTTAACAACTTTAAAGCCTGCGTTTTCAACAGCTTTAATTACATCTTCAGAAGATGTGTTATTTGTTTCGATATCCAAAGTGATTTTTCCAATTTCAACTTCAGCATCAGTGATGTTGACTTTATTTAGTTCTTTTTTAACCGCCATAACACAATGTCCGCAAGACATTCCTTCAACTATGAATGTGGTTTCCATTTTAAACTCCTTATAATTTTATGGTCAAAATTATAAATATGGCAGAGTTAAGTCGTTATACTATAAATGAAATGAATTATAAAATCTTCAGATAATTTTATCGATTGGTTTTCTTCGTTGTTCTTTGAATTGTTTGAAATAAGAAGGTGTTAGTCCGGTAACTTTCTTGAATTGATTTGATAGGTGCTGTACACTGCTGTAATCAAGTCTGTAAGCTATTTCGCTTAAGGTGAGCTCATCATATACCAACAACTCTTTAACCTTTTCTATCTTTTGAAAAATAATATATTTTTCAATAGTAATACCTTCGATGGAAGAAAATAAAGTTGATACATACTGATAGCTTAAATGCGATTCGTCTGCTATTTCTTTTACAAAATTAACCTTTGATGTATTACCCTCACTTAGGTCCCTGATTTTATTAATAATGGTAAGCTTTACTTTCTCAATGATTCTTGAATTTTTGTCATCAATCAGTTCAAAACCATTTTCTTCCAGAACCAATTTAATTTTATCCATGTCAATGTTATCATACCCGGAAATTATAACTTCACCGAGAGAAATATCCAGAACCTTGTAACCAAGTTTTTTTATTTCTTCACTAACCACCTTTATGCAGCGGTTGCATACCATATTCTTGATATTAAGTGTAAGATTATCTGACATGAACGTATCTTAATTTTATTACCGGTAAGATAAGGATAGAGTAGGAATGTTATAAATGCTAAAAATTATAACTAGTCGAAAGTTAGTGTATACATTCCGGTGTTTCTGATTGAGTTGAGCTGATATCCATTTTTGGTTTTCTTTTTAACTGAATCTGCTCGTTCATCATTAGAGGAAAGCTGATTAATAACAATAAAACGCTCTGAGGTAATCTTGTGTGAATCACTTTTACTTTTCTGAATGTTCTTATCCGTTTTTACTACGAGTTCTGCCAATCTCTGCTGAGTCGCAATACTTGGCTGATAAGTTTGTTCAAATTTATTTCTGGTTCTAATCTTATAAATCGAATAGGAAAGTGAGAAAATCCCAAATCCCAGCAAAATAATTAGAAATATAGTTTGTTTTATTATTTCAATTAATTCCATTTGAGGTGCAATTTTAATAAAAATTTGCCAATTATTGTACCAATAACAAAATAATATATTAATCAGGTATTTTTATTCAAATAGGAGCCATTAATGAGATTTTTATCAAATTGAGAATAGAACTAAAAAGCCCTTAAGTTTTTTCCATACTTTTCATTAGCCCTAAAAATTGATTTTCCATCAAAACTTTGATAACTTAACCGCCTGATTTATAAAGACTTATATAATTAATTCTTCATTAGTTAAAAAGGCAGAAAATGACAAAAGCTGATATAGTTGACAGAGTAGCAGCCGGAACCGGATTAACAAAGCTTGAAACCGAAGCAATTATTGAAGGATTCATAACGACAGTTATTGAAGCATTAAAAGAAGGTAAAGGTATAGAGATACGTGGGTTTGGCAGTTATAAAGTGAAGAAAAAAAATGCAAGACAGGCAAGAAACCCTAAAACTGGTGAACAGGTTTTTGTACCAGCACACTTTGTACCTACATTTAAATTTTCAAAGGACTTTAAAGATATTGTTGATAAAGGTATGAAGGAGAAAGGAGAAAAAATTTAATGCCTAAATTTTGTGGTGACTGCGGCTTTGAGTTTGACCGTAATTACAAGTTTTGTCCGGAATGCGGTTTTAAGCTTTCGGAATCAACCAGCCAATCTGAATCGGTTGTAAAATCAAAGAGCACAAAAACGGCCCCGGTTGAAGAAAATAAACAACTGGATCCCAAAGTTATTTTCGGAATATTCGGCGGTGGTGCAATTATTATTCTTATAATAATTCTTACAACAGGTGTGTTTGATTCACCAGGAGTAAGTACTTCATCAATACCTCCGCAAACAGGTTCTGGAGTGAACCTTGGTAACGTTCAACTAATAAATGAATTGGAAGAAAAGATAAAAATAAATCCTGAAGATCATAAAACTCTTCTTGATCTTGCACATTTAAAGAATGATTCTGGTTTATATGAACAGGCAATAATAAATTATAAAGCTTACCTGGAGCTCCATCCTGATGATGCAGATGCAAGAATTGATATGGGAGTTTGTTATTTTAACTTAAAGGATTTTGAAAGCGCAAAAAAAGAAATGCTTAAAGCTCTTGATTATTCACCACAGCATCAGATTGGTCATTTGAATCTAGGTGTTGTTGCATTAAGTTCCGGTAACCTGGCTGATTCCAAAGTCTGGTTCCAAAAAGCTATAGACATTGACCCGGCTACAGATGTAGCGAAACGGGCTGAAGAATTATTAAAATCACATTAATTAATTTTACTAAAACAAGGAGTATTGAATGCCCTGCGGTAGAAAAAGAAAACGTCATAAAATGTCTACTCATAAAAGAAAAAAGAGACTGAGAAAAAACAGGCATAAAAAGAAAATTAGATAGTTTAGTAATTTGAATTGCTGGATAGGTTGTATGGATGAATGCTTAACACTCATTTCATTCAACCTATCCAGTCAAACATTAATCCAATCAATCATTCCGGTTTTTGATTCATGCAATTAATGCCAACTTAGCTCAGCTGGTAGAGCAGCTCATTCGTAATGAGCAGGTCGCCGGTTCGACTCCGGCAGTTGGCTCAGCCTAAATCTTATATCCACTTTAGATTAAATTTTCCTTTATCTAAATACCCCAACAATATTTCATTTTACATATATTAGTAATACAACTTAAAAATAACTATTGGAGAAATATTATGCACGAGAAAAGTATTGAATTATTAAACAAAGCAATTGCTGATGAACTATATGCAGTACATCAGTATATGTACTTTCACTTCTTATGCGATGATCAGGGGTATGATCTGCTGGCAGGACTTTTCAAAAAAACTGCTATAGATGAAATGATCCACGTAGAAACTCTTGCCGAAAGAATTTTATTCCTTAAAGGTGAAGTTGAAATGAAAGTAGGCGGTGAGATTCAAAAAATTAAAGATGTTGAAAAAATGCTTGAACACGCTGCTAAGATGGAACACGAAAGTGCACACGATTATAATATTTGGGCAAACGAATGTTCTTCTAATTCCGACTCAATTTCAAAACAAATTTTTGAAGGATTGGTTGCCGATGAAGAACGTCACTTCGATCAGTATGATACCGAAGCCGATAACTTGAAGAAATTTGGCGATGGTTATCTTGCACTTCAGTCAATCGAGCGTAGTAAAAAAATGTCCGCTGGTAGACCTACTGAATGATAGTATTTATGTGATACTTCTAAAGGCTGCTTTTTATTAGCAGCCTTTTTTGTTTTAATTCCTCTGAACTTGAATTTATTTAAATTCACTCATCTTTTCAATAAGCCCCTGTTATTTTGCCAAAAAAAATGTGGGATTTCATGAAGATTTTTCTTGACTTTCGTTAAAATTTTCCATTATTTTGGGGAGTAGTGGGGAAAAGTGGTGAAGAATTCCAAATTTGATTGAGATTTTATCATGTTTAGAGGACAATTTACATACTCAATAGATGCAAAGGGAAGAATTAGTATTCCTGCGAAACTGCGGAAACAAATCTCTCCCGAAGCAAATGATTCATTCGTGATGACTCGTGGAGTATCATCATGCATTGATATTTATCCACTCAATGAATGGAATCAGATTGAAGAAAAACTTTTAAAACTCAATCAGTTCCAACCCGATGATGTTCGTTTTGTAAGAATGTTCACACAATACGCAATCGAAGATACTATGGATTCTCAATCAAGAATTTTAATACCCCAGAATTTAATTGACTATGCAAAAATAGAAAAAGAAGTCTTAATTCTTGGTGTATTAAAAAAGATTGAGGTATGGAACCCGAAAATTTATGAAGACTATTTAAGTCAATCTCCGGAAACATTTGAACAAATAGCTGCTAAGGTTATGGCTTGAAATGAACATTCATCATACACCCGTTTTATTTGATGAATGTTTAAACATATTGATTACCAATGCTAGCGGTGTTTACTTCGACGGTACACTTGGATTTGGCGGACACACTCAGGGGATATTAAACAAACTGAACGATGAAGGCAGGCTTATCGCAACAGATTTTGATAATGATGCTTTCAATTTTTCTAAGATGAGATTTGAGAACGATAAGCGTGCAAATCTCTATAACTTTAATTTTTCGCTCGTTGATGTAATTGCTAAAATTTAATATATTGATTTCTATGACGGAATTTTAGCTGATCTTGGTGTATCCTCTTTTCAGCTTGATAATGCGGAATCAGGATTTTCATACAGATCGGATACTAAACTTGATTTGAGAATGGACAAAAGTAAATCAATAACGGCTGCAGATATTGTTAATACTTACTCTGAGGAAGAACTGGCAAATATAATTTATACATATGGTGAAGAAAAAAACTCAAGAAAAATATCCAGAAGAATTATTGAAAAGCGAAATATTGACGCCATTAAATCCACAGGGCAGCTAACAGAAATTATATCTGAACTTGTTCCGCCTAATTACAGGATCAAAACTCTTTCAAGAGTATTTCAGGCGCTAAGAATTTTTGTTAATGATGAACTGGAAAATCTTAAATCATTTTTGAATTATTCGCTTGATGTTATGAAAAAGGGAAGCAGGATTGTGATAATATCTTACCATTCACTTGAAGATAGAATTGTAAAAGATTTTTTCAGAGATCAGACAGTTGAATATTTAAGTCCTAAACTTGATCCGGCAGGTATAATGAAGAAGGATGCAAAGCTAAAAATTTTAACGAAGAAACCAATACAGCCGGCTGAAAATGAAGTACAAAATAATTATCGTGCAAGAAGTGCAAAATTAAGGGCAGCTGAAAGAATATGAAAAAAGGCAATAAACCAATTATAGTTTACTTTCTGATTATGCTGATAATAGCTGCTGTATTTGTGCTGCTTAATGTGGGATTTAAACTTAAAAATGAAGAGTTGACGAGAATCAGATTTGAAACGGAAAACAGGCTGAAAACCGAAAAAGGTAAGCAGATTAATTTAACAGCTGAATATCAAACTCATTCATCGGAGCAACGAATTGTTATGATTGCTACCAGTGATCTGGGAATGGTAAGAAGAATTGAACCAGTAGAAAAACTTTTTTATTCAAAAGAAAAATTAGAAGAAGTAAATCGCGTATTAAAACAAAAATATGATTAACTCCAGATTACTGCTGATTGTAATATCGATGCTTCTGTTCTTCGCTGCTTTAATTGTAAAGCTTGTGGATATACAGATTGTTAAGAGCGAAGAGCTGAAATATTTCGCCCGCAAACAGCAAGTGGGAGTTGAAAAAATACCTGCCGACAGAGGCCTGGTTTATGATAGAAATAATGTTCTTCTTGAGTATAACCGGCACGACATTTCTTTTTATGCCGACTTAAGAATGGTAGCTTCTAAATCTAAAGATGAAATAGCAGAAAAATTTTCATTGGTTTTTGGAAAAAGCAAATCGCACTACTTAAAATTATTAGGAGGCACAAGTAAAACAATTTGTCTTGAGAAAAAAGCGCCGAGTGAAAAAGCTATTCAACTTATTGGATTCAAAAAAACAGGTTTGTTTTACAGACAGGACCCTACAAGGGTTTATCATTACGGCAGTCTTGCCTCACACGTGCTTGGATATGTTAACACTGACTATAACGGACAAACCGGCGTTGCTCAAAAATTTAACGCTATTCTGAACGGCGAAGAAGGAATAAGACTCGTTGAAAAAAATGCTATTGGCGATCTTGTTTCAGTTGAAGATAAAGAAACAAAGCCGGCTATACCCGGGAATAATCTGTACTTAACAATTGATAAATCATATCAATCAACTCTTGAAGAAGAACTGAAGATGGGATTAAAGGAATTTGGCGGTTCATCAGCAGTTGGAATAATAATGAATCCTAACACTGGTGAAATTCTTGCACTTGCAAACGCTAATGATTATAACCCAAATGAATACTGGAAATTCAGTGATGAATTAAGAAGAAATAAAGCACTTACAGATACTTATGAGCCCGGCTCTACTTTTAAAGTTATCACTCTTGCATCATTGCTTGATCAGAAACTGTGTTCATTGCACGAATCAATAAATGTTGAAAATGGCAGCTACAGGTTTAAGAATGTAAATATTAAGGATACTCATCCTTATAACCATCTCACTACCACAAAAGTTCTTGAACAGTCTAGCAACATTGGTTTTGCAAAACTAGTTCAGCGGATTGATGATGAAACTTACTATAAATATCTACGTGGATTCGGATTCGGTTATAATACATCAATTCAACTGCCGGGTGAAGCAAGCGGTTATTTAAGAAAACCAGACAAGTGGTCAAGCTTATCAAAAACATATTTATCATTTGGCTACGAATTATCTGTTACTCCAATCCAATTAATAACTGCATTCAGCGCAGCAATTAATGGCGGCATTCTTTATCAGCCGCAGCTTATAAGAAGACAGACAAGATATGATGGATCATTGGTTTACGATTTCCACCCAAAAGAAATAAGAAGAATTATTTCGTTTGAAACTTCGGAAATTCTTAGAAATGTATTAGGCAGAGCAGTAAAAAATGGAACAGGTAATAAAGCTTATTCAGAATTAATCAGTATTGGCGGTAAAACAGGAACATCGCAGAAACTTATCGATGGAAGATATTCACGCGCTCACTATAATTCTTCATTTGTAGGATTTTTTCCGGTTGAAAATCCTCAGGTTGCAATGCTGATACTTGTAAATTCCCCAGATGTAGGAATGTACGGAGGATTAGTAGCAGCACCAATATTTAAAAGAGTGGCTGAAGGAATTGTATCAAATAATATTGATGATTTTAAAAATAACATATTAGATAAACCTGTCCTTCAGGTTAATTATGCCGCTGAGCTTAGAGAAAAAGATTCATCTTATGACAGGCTGAGAAGTGTTGAAATAAGAGAAGCAGTATTAAAAGCTGATAATAGAATGCCGGATCTTACAAATCTAACAGTAAGGGATGCAATAACTATACTTACGCAGCTCGGCATACAATACAAAGTAACTGGCAGCGGAATAATAGTCTCACAAAGCATTGCCCCGGGTAAGTTGCTGAAAGGAAATGAAGTTTGCATACTTAAGAGTTCCGAACTCAATATCAGGGGGGCTTCGGTTTATTAATGGAATTAACAGAACTTCTAAATAGTGTTAATGTTATTCAGGTTCTTGGAGAAATACAAAGACAGGATGTCGGTTCTATCGAATATGATTCAAGAAAAGTTAAAAAGAATTCTGTTTTTGTGGCAATTAAAGGCTTCTCCGCCGATGGACATAATTTTGTAATGGATGCAATTAATAAAGGTGCAATAGCAGCAGTTATCGAAAATGATAAAGCAGTTCCGGATGAAATTTTTATTCATAATAAAGCTGCTAAAATTCTTGTTAACAACAGCAGAATTGCACTTAGCGAATTATCGAAAGGATTTTATAAAGATCCCTCTTCCAGTTTAAAAAATATAGCTATAACAGGTACTAACGGAAAAACAACTACAGCTTTTTATTTGAAACATATTCTTGAAAATACGGGAAACAAATCCGGACTTATCGGGACGATAGCCAATTATATCGGTGATGTTAAAATGGAGTCAAAACTAACCACTCCTGAATCTAAAGACTTAAATTCATTACTGTATGAAATGATATCTCAGGGATGCACTCATAACGTGATGGAAGTATCTTCACATTCACTTGTATTAAACAGAGTTGACGGACTGGATTTCAGATGTGGTATTTTTACTAATATAACCTCCGAACACCTGGATTTTCATAGTACTTTTGAAAACTACCTTAACGCTAAGAAAATATTATTTGATAACCTGAGTGAGAATTCTTTTGCAATAATAAATGCAGATGATCCTAACTCTAACACATTAACTAAAAGTACTAAAGCAAAAAAGATAACATATGGAGTTTCAGATTCTGCAGATTATAAGATTTATAATATCCAGTACGATTTATCAGGGACAAAATTCAATATTAGCTGCCAATCCAAAGATTACTCTGTATCCACTTCTTTAATAGGTACGTTTAACGCTTATAACGCAACTGCAGCTATGGCTTCTGCACATTCATTAGGAATAGATGCCGAAAAAATTGCAGCTGTAATCAAATCTGCACCCCAGGTTCCGGGCAGATTTGAAGTAATCGGCTCAGGTTCAAAAAAAATAATAGTTGATTATTCGCATACTGCTGACAGTCTGAAGCAAGCTTTATTAGCAGTGAGAGAAATTGTAAAAAATAATATGAAAGTTATAACAATTTTCGGCTGCGGTGGAAACAGAGATAAGACTAAAAGACCAGAAATGGGAAGAATTGCCTCTGAACTTAGTGATGATATAATTATAACTTCAGATAATCCCAGGACTGAGGACCCTTTTCAAATTATAAATGATATTAAAGCCGGCATAGTTAAAAGTAACTTTAAAGTTATTGAAAATCGTGAAGAAGCTATTGCACTTACTGTGAAATCAGCGCCTGAAAACTCTGTAATATTAATCGCAGGCAAAGGCCACGAAGATTATCAGGAAATAAACGGTGTTAGAAATCATTTCTCTGATCAGGAAACAGCAAGGAAGTATTTAAACGAATGAAACAGATTACCCTTAGCATAAAGGATATTTTTGAAATTCCCGGTGCTGTTATATATAACCCCGATGATTTTATAGATGTTACATCTGTATCAATTGATTCAAGAATGCTTAAGAAAAACTCATTATTTATTGCTATTAAAGGAGAAAAATTTGATGGTCATAATTTTATAAATACTGCAGTTAAAAAAGGTTCAGCCGCAATTATGATCAACAAGAATTATCTAAAGAGCATTGATGACATTGATATCCCGGTAATTACTGTTCCTGACACTATAAAAGCTCTTGGTGATGTTGCAAAAATCTGGAGGTCCAAACTTAATGCTAAAGTTATAGGACTCACAGGCAGTTCTGGCAAAACAACAACAAAAGAGATTATTGCAAAAATGCTGGCTGGAAAGTATAAAGTAAACAAAACAGCTGCTAATAATAATAATCATATAGGAGTGCCGTTAACAATATTAAGTACAACAGCCGTACATCAGGTCCTTGTTGCTGAATGTGGAACAAATCACTTCGGTGAGATTGAGTATACTTCTAATATACTTCAACCGGACTATGCTCTTATAACAAACATTGGCGATTCACATCTTGAATTTCTTAAAAACAGACAGGGTGTGTTAAAAGAAAAACTGGCTCTGTTTGATGTAACCTCAAAACGAAAAGGCAAGCTGTTCATAAATGTTGATGATGATTTGGTTTATAAATCATCCGGGAAATACAGAAATAAAATAAAATATGGATTTAATAGCAAAGCAGACATTAAAGGGAAAATTATTTCTTACGATTCAATTGGTAAAGCAAGAATGGAGTTGAGGTCAAAGTCCCGAAGAATAAATTTTACTGTTCCTTTACCGGGCGAATCGAATGCAAAAAACTTTCTGGCGGCTTCTGCCGTTAGCTTAGAACTTGGATTAAACAAAAATGAATTAATCAGTTCCTCTTTAAAAATGAAATCTGCTGATAAGCGGCTGAATTTGAAGATTTATAAAAACTTTTCTCTTATAGATGATTCTTATAATGCTAACCCTGATTCGATGCGCGCAGCTATTTCCATTTTATCACTGTATAAGAACC